>NZ_WIVQ01000049.1:0-31499 GCF_009600545.1 Pseudomonas sp. FSL R10-1339
CCATAGGAATGGCCCCACAAGGTTTGCTCCTGCAGGTTGATCGGTGCCTTGGCCGCCACCGCCGGGCGCATGCGCTCGCGCAACAGGTCCAGGAAGACATCCGCACCGCCACTGGGCAGCCCGCTCAGCGGGTCGGTTTGCGCGGTCAGGCCAGGCCTGTTCGGGGTGTAGTCGTAAGTGCGGGCAGTGCGCTCGATGCGCAGTGGTGTCTGGTAGCCGATGGCGACCAGTAATGGTGCCTTGCCACGGGCAAGATCCCGCAGCAGGTCGGCATCCAGTGCGCCGATGGCGGCATTGCCGTCGAGCATCCACAGCACCGGGAAACCGTTTTTCGGCGGCGCGGCATTGGGTCGACCGATCCATAGCTGATAATGGCGCTGGCCATCGGCGGAGTCGATCAGCAAGCGGCTGAAGCGGTAGTCCATATCTGTGCGCTGCAGCAGGCGGGTGTCCATCAGCTGGTCAGGCGCGGGCCGGGCCTGGGCGGCTTGCCCGGGGAGGGCCAGGGCAAGCAGCAGCGTCAATGGCAGGGTCAGGTTTCTCATCAGGCAATCTCGTTATGCTTTAAAACGACGCGGTCAGGCTGGTGTAGAGCGTACGCCCCGGCTCGTTGTAAGTCGCCGCCCCGGCCCCGGCGATATTGGTCACACCCTGGGCGTTGCCCTCACGGAACAGGCGCTTGTCGAACAAGTTATCGATACCCGTGGTCAGGCTCAGGTTGGCCGTAATGGCGTAGGTGCCGCTGATGCCGGCAATGGCATAAGGCGAAAGCTGGTTGTTGGCGGTGCCGGTGACGCGGTCGCCGTGGTAGTCGAATTTTTTCGGTGTCTGTTTGCCGTACCAGGCCACGCTCGCTTGCAGCGACAGGTCATCGGTTGCCTGCCAGTCCAGCATGGAGTTAAGGGTGTAGCGCGGGGTGACGGACAGGGCGTCACCGGTCTGCTTGTTTTTCGATTGCAGCATATAGGTGAAGTTGTTGGTCCAGGTCAGTTGCGGCGCCAGGGGCAGGGTAAGGGTGCCTTCAAGGCCCTCGACCAGTGCCTTGGGTACGTTTTCCCACTGGTAGATCGCGGCATTGGCATAGGTGCCTGTTCCGCCCACGGCATTGCCGATGGGGCTCATGCCGGATTCGATCTTGTTTTTGTAATCGTTGCGAAAGTAAGTCAGGCCCGCGACGACGCCGTTCTCCTTGTACTCGATGCCCAGTTCCTTGTTGACGCTGGTTTCGGCTTTCAGGTCGGCGTTGCCTTGCAGGTAGCAACTGGTGCTCTGGCCATAGCAACCCTGGCCGCGGCTGTAGAGCAGGTAATCGGGGTTGAGCTGGTACAGGTTAGGCGCTTTATAGGCGCGGGCGATGCCGGCCTTGAGGGTGACTGTTTCGGTCAGGGCATGGGACAGGTTAAGCGACGGGCTCCAGTTGTTGCCGACCACGCTGTGGTGGTCCAGACGCAGGCCGGGGGTGAGCATGGTGCCGGGTAGCAGCTCGATATTGTCGGCGGCAAACAACGAGAAAATCTGCGCCGAGGAGGTGGTGCTGCGATTGCTGCTGCTCAGGCCGCTGACCGAACCGCCTTCGCTGGTGGACTGGGTGTTGGCGCTGGGGTCGTCGAGCTTTTGCTGGGTCCATTCGCTGCCCAGGGTCAGGGTCTGGTCGAAACCTGCGTGCAGCGGCAGATTGACCTCGCCGTGGGCGGTCAGGTCGCGCAATACCGCAGTATAGAAATCACCACTGCTGAAAATGCCTTCGGTGCCGCCTGCCAGGCCTTCGTTGATCCGCGTATTGCGGGTTTTTTCGTATTGCAGGTAGGCCATGCTGTTACCAAAGTCCCATTCACCACGGTGGGTCAGGGCATAGGTTTCGCGGTAGGTACGGTTGGTCTCGTGGCCCAGCAGGCTTTTGACGTAGGCGTTGCTGTTGGTGTTTTGCGTATCGCCGGTATAGAGGTTGCCCTGACGGCTGTAACCAGCCTCGAAGTCGAGGGTCTGCTGCGGGGTCATGCGCCAGCTGAGCAGGCCGTTGACATCCTTGTTGCGCACGCCTTCGCGGCCAGCGGGCAGGGTGCCGGCCTGGTTGCCGGTGCGCTCTGATTCATGGCCTGAGTTGATGTCCCAGTCATCCGGGTCGGTCTTGGCGATATTGCCGTATACGCGATAGCTCAGGTTGTCGGTGAGCGGGCCGTTGAGGCCGAAGCTCACGCGCTTGCTGGCGCCTTCGTCCTTGTGGGTCGGGAAGTTGGAATAGACCGTGACGTCGCCGTGGGTTTCGGCACCGGCCTGCTTGGTGATGATATTCACCACGCCGCCAGCCGCGCCGTTGCCGTAGAGGGCGGCGGCCGGACCGCGCAGTACTTCGATGCTTTCTACCTGATCGGCAGGTACCCAGTTGGTATCGCCACGGCTGTCACGCTCGCCGCGCCAGCCGTAACGCACCGAATTGCGGCTGTTGACCGGTTTGCCGTCAACCAGGATCAGGGTGTTTTCCGGGCCCATGCCGCGGATGTCGATCTGACGGTTGTTGCCGCGCTGGCCGCTGGTGGAGTTGCCCGTGAGATTGACCCCGGGCATGGTGCGGATGATCTGCGACAGATCGTTGGACGGTGGGCGTTTCTTGATGTCCTCTGCGGTGATCACCGAGACCCCGGGTGCCTGTTTGGTTTCTTCCAGGGCGGTGGCAACCACGTTGGTGTTTTCCAGCTCCAGCGCGGCAGCGGCATGCACGGAGCTGGCCAGCAAGCAGCAGCCGGACAGAACGAAGGGAGCGATAGGGCGCAGCGCATGTTGCAACATCGGGTGATCTCCGGGACAGCCTGATACAGGAAGATCACGAATGATAATGACTGCTAATTGAGAGTAAAGCGCATTAACTTTCTAAACACTTCACTGTGGGAGCGGGCTTGCCCGCGATGGGATCGCCGCTGTTTGTCTGTTGAACCGAGTTGGCGGCATCGCGGGCAAGCCCACAGGGTTTTCTGTTTCAGTCAGGAGGACGCGCCACCGGCAACAGCACATGCATGCACAGCCCCGGCTGGCCATTGCTGGCCCACAACCGGCCCTGTTGCAGTTCAATGGCACGTTGGGCGATGGCCAGGCCCAGGCCGAAGCCTTCGCCTAGAGAACCCTTCAGGCGCTGGTAGGGCACGAACAGGCTGGCCAGGTCCTGCGGATCGACGCCGGGGCCTTGGTCGCTCAGGCACAGGTGCCAGGCATCACCTTCACGCCAGCCGCTCAAAGTCACTTTGCCTGCAGGCGGTGAATAACGTATTGCATTGCGCAGCAGGTTTTCCAGGGCCTGGGCCAGGCTGTCGAGATGCACTTGCACGTAACAGTCTTCGCCCAGCAGACAGGGCAGTCGCTCGACCGGCCAACCGCTTTCAAAGCAGGCGTCTTCACACAGGGCTTCCCATACGGACAGTACCAGCACCGGCTCGCTTGCCAGTTGCGGGCGCTCGGTGTCCATCCAGGCGAGGTTGAGGGTGTCTTCCAGCAGGCGCTGCATATCGTCGATCTCGCGATCGAGTCGCTGGCGCATGTGCTCAGCCGGTAAATGGCTGTCGTGGGCGATGCGCAATCGTGCCAGGGGGGTACGCAGTTCATGGGACAGGGTGCGCAATAACAGGCGTTGCTGGTTGAGGCTCTGGCGCAGGCGGCTGGCCATGTGTTCGAAGGCCAGGGCCAGTTCCCCCAGTTCATCCCTGCGTTTGATCAGCGGCAGCGGAGCTTCACTGTCCAGGTCATCGGCACGCAAGGCGTCGGCGCGGTCACGCAAACGGTTGAGTGGCAGCACCAGGTGGCGGTAGATCAGCAGCCCGAGGAGCGCGGCCAGCAGCGTTGGCATCACGCCGTGACTGAGCACATGGGTCCAGGGTGTCAGGCCTCCGGGCAACAACCGCTCGGGAAGCTGGATCACCAGCTGGCCTTGTTGCGGCTGCCCGGGAAAGGGGATGCTGACATAGGGCAGCTCGTCCTGCAGACGTCGGCTCATGGGCCAGTTCAGTTGGCGCATAAAGGTCAACTGGCGATAGTTGTGGGCGGTGAGAGGGGTATTGCTCAGGCTTTGCAGGTTTGGCCCCAGTACCGTTACCCAGGTGTCCTCCCTCGCCATCAGCTCTTCGCTAAAACGTGCCAGCCCGGCCGGGCCCTGGTTGTGCCAGATGCCTTCAGCCTGCTGTGCGTAGTCGGCCAGGTACTGCTGGTCGGCGGCCGAAAGAAAATAGGTGCGACGTTCGGCCGACACTCCCCAGATCCAGATGATCCAGGTCAGCAGCAGGCAGAAAGCGATTTGCAGCAGGGCCAGTTTCCATAGCAAGGGATGGCGGCGCATCAGGGGTTATCCATGCTGACCAGGATATAACCCTGGCCACGCACGGCCTGGATCTGCACATGCCGCACGCCAATGGCCGCCAGCTTGCGTCGCACATTGCACACATGCACATCCAGGCCGCGGTCCAGCCGGGTGTAGATGCGGTGAAGCACCTGCTGGTAGAGATACGCCTTGCTCAAGGCCTCGCCGCCATGTTCATGCAGGATGCTCAGCAGGCGGAATTCGGAGTGGGTCAGGCCTGCACTCTGGCCGTTGTGCACCACGTCCAGAGCCTCTTCATCAAAGCTCAGCCGCGGGTTGTGCGGCAGCTCCGGCGGGCGCTGGAACATGGCCATGCGCCGCAGCAGGGCATCGGTGCGGGCGTCCAGCTCGGCGAGGCTGAAGGGTTTGGGCAGATAGTCGTCGGCACCTCGGGTAAACCCGGTGATTCGGTCTTGCTCGTTGCCCAAGGCCGACATCAGCATCACCGGGACGTTTTGTTGCAGGCGCAGGGTTTCCAGCAGCGCCAGACCGTCCATGCCGGGCAGCATGATATCGAGCAGCACCAGGTCGAAACACTGCGACTGCAAAGCGCTCAGGCCCTGGATGCCGTCGATGCAGGATGTCACGGCAAAGCCGCGTTGCAGCAGATGTCGCTCCAGATCGTGGCGCAGCCTGAAGTCGTCTTCTACCAGAAGTAGCCGGGGGGATGTGTGCATAGGGGTTCTAATGAGAATATTTCACATTTGCGAATATCCCATCATTGGCCATGCTGCGCAAATGCTATCAAGGATAGAGGGCAAGATTGCACAGCGGATCTGATCAACTACAGGTCGGATTCGCGCAAAAAAGCCGTGCCTGTATCTGTTCGAATGTTCCTCAACGACCCGCCTGCCGGCGGCTCCTGACGCTCGATCAATGACAGGGACATATGCCATGCAAATGCCGAAAACCATCCAGATAAAGAACGGCGAAAAGGTCACTCCGACGTTCTCGGCCCAGGAGTACGCCAACCGCCAGGGAAAACTGCGGGCCTATATGGCGCAGCACAATATCGATGCTGCTGTATTCACCTCGTACCACAACCTCAACTACTACAGCGATTTCCTGTATTGCTCATTTGGCCGCAACTACGCGCTGGTGGTGACCCAGGACAGCGCGGTGACCATCAGCGCCAATATTGACGGCGGGCAGCCGTGGCGCCGGACCATGGGCACCGACAACATCGTGTATACCGACTGGCAGCGCGACAACTACTTTGTGGCGATCCAGCAGGCGCTGCCCAAGGCGGGGCGCATCGGTATCGAGTTCGATCACATGAACCTGCTCAATCGCGACAAGCTCGCCAGCCGCTATCCCCAGGCCGAGCTGGTGGACATCGCCGCGCCGTGCATGCGTATGCGCATGATCAAGTCGGCGGAAGAACACGCCATCATTCGCCACGGCGCACGGATTGCCGATATTGGTGGCGCGGCCATCGTCGAGGCCTTGCGCGATCAGGTGCCGGAATATGAAGTGGCGCTGCATGCCACCCAGGCGATGGTGCGTGAAATTGCCCGTACCTTTCCCGATTCGGAGTTGATGGATACCTGGACCTGGTTCCAGTCGGGGATCAACACCGACGGCGCCCATAACCCGGTCACCAGCCGCAAGGTGAACAAGGGCGATATCCTCAGCCTCAACTGCTTCCCGATGATTGCCGGTTACTACACGGCGCTGGAACGCACCCTGTTTCTGGACCATTGCTCCGACGAGCACCTGCGCCTGTGGGAGGTCAACGTCAAGGTACACGAGGCCGGCCTGAAGCTGATCAGGCCCGGCATGAAGTGTTCGGACATTGCTCTGCAGCTCAATGAAATTTTCATGGAACACGATCTGCTGCAATACCGCACCTTCGGGTATGGTCACTCCTTTGGCACCCTCAGTCATTACTATGGCCGCGAGGCCGGGCTGGAGTTGCGTGAAGATATCGACACGGTGCTGGAGCCGGGCATGGTGGTGTCGATCGAGCCAATGATCATGATCCCTGAAGGTCGTCCGGGAGCAGGCGGGTATCGCGAGCACGATATCCTGATCGTCAACGAAAAGGGCGGCGAGAACATCACCCACTTCCCGTATGGCCCGCAGCACAACATCATCAAAAAATAGTCATTGCGCGGCATTGTGGGAGCGGGCCTGCCCGCGAAGGTATCACCGCGGCGCCTCGTCAATCCGGGGTGATACCTTCGCGAGCAGGCCCGCTCCCACTCCGAGCTCGATACCAACGTATGCGCACACAGATTGCGCAGCGTTTTCTGACCTGTTTACCCCTGCCAAAAAGAACACAATGAGGGTATCTGTCATGTCCCATGTCGCGACGTTGCTTGCCATTTTTCCATCACGCATCTCTTTCTCAGGAGGTGCTCAATGAGTATCCCCAGCGCAACTATCGCTTTGCCCCTGACCCCCGAACAGCAGGTCGAGCGCCTCAGTGAGCGCAAGGCATTGCGCCGTGCCGCCACAGCCAGCTTTATGGGCAACTTTGTCGAGTGGTTTGACTACGCTGCCTATGGTTACCTGGCGACGGTGATCGCCCTGACGTTCTTCCCGCAAACCGATACCACCACCGGGCTGCTGGCCACTTTCGCGGTGTTCGCCCTGTCGTTTATCGTGCGCCCGTTCGGTGGTCTGGTCTGGGGGCATTTTGGCGACAAGTACGGGCGGCGCAGCGCCTTGTCCTGGTCGATCCTGATTATGACCGTGGCGACTTTTTGCATCGGCATGCTGCCCACCTATAACCAGATCGGTCTCTGGGCACCGGTGTTGCTGTTGTTGATTCGTCTGGTGCAGGGCTTTTCGGCCTCAGGGGAATACGCGGGCGCTTCGGCGTTTCTGGCCGAGTATGCACCTGAGGGCAAGCGCGGTTTTTATACCAGCATCGTACCGGCGAGCACGGCGGCCGGCCTGTTGTTTGGCGCAGTATTTGTCGCGGGCATGCATGCCTTGATGACGGTTGAAAACCTGCACGACTGGGGCTGGCGCCTGCCTTTCCTGCTGGCGGCACCCTTTGGCCTGGTGGGGCGCTATATCCGTGTGCATTTGCAGGACTCACCCAAGTTCCTGGAGATGGAAAAGCGTCTGGAAGCCAAGGAGTGCGCGACCCATGCCCCGGTTCGCGAGTTGCTCACGGTGCATCGTCGGCCGGTATTGATCGGCATTGGCGTGACCTGTCTGAATGCGGTGGCCTTCTACCTGTTGCTCAGTTACATGCCGACCTACCTGTCGACGGAAATGGGCATGAGCGAGAGTGATTCCTTTATCGCGTCCACGGTGTCGCTGGCGACCTATATCGGTCTGATTTTTTTGATGGGCAAGCTGTCGGACCGCTATGGCCGCAAGACCATGTTGGTCAGTGCCTCGGTGATGTTCCTGCTGCTGACCTTTCCGCTGTTCGGGATGCTGGGCAACCCGTCACTGCTGGTGATTCTGATGATCCAGATTGCCTTCGGTGCCATCCTGGCAATGAACGACGGCACCTTGCCGTGCTTTCTGGCCGAGATCTTCCCGACCCGGGTGCGCTTCAGCGGTTTTGCCTTCAGCTTTAACGTGGCCAACGCCGTGTTTGGCGGGACTGCGCCGTTTATTGCCACCTGGCTGATTCAGATGACCGGCAACAAAATGGCCCCGGCCTGGTACTTGCTGGCCGCCGCGGCAGTGGCACTGGTGGCGATGCTGGCCAGCCGGGAGACCGCGCACAAGGCGTTGCAGGATTAACCTGCCGCCTCCTACCTCCGTAGCAGCCTCGTTCCGCTCGGCAGCTGCTACGGGTGATGTTTTAGTGCAACGCCACCTGCTTGCGTTCACCAATGGGTGATACACCAAACAGGCGGCTATAGCACTTGGAAAAATGCGCCGCCGAGACAAAGCCACAGGCCAGGGCGATATCCCGCACTTGTGATTCGCTGCGCAGCAACAGGCTCCGCGCCCTGGCCAGGCGTAACTCCAGGTAGTACTGGCTGGGTGTGCGTTGCAGGTGTTTGTGGAACAGGCGTTCTAGCTGACGTACCGACACTTCGTTCAACCGCGCCAGGTCTTCCAGGCTGACCGGCTCTTCCAGATTGGCCTCCATGATTGCCACCACCTGACTCAGTTTGGGCTGCGATGTACCCAGCTTCTGGCGCAGCGGTACGCGCTGTTGCTCTTGCGGCCCGCGGGCTCGGTCACACAGCAGCAACTCGGCAGCGTGGGCCGCAATCTCGCGGCCACCCGGTTCGCGGGCAATCAATTGCAAGGTCATGTCCATCGACGCCACGCCACCCGAGCAGGTATAGCGGTCGCGATCCAGTTCGAATAACTGATTGGAAATAATGATCCCCGGGAAATGGTCCTTGAGGGTTTCGATATCTTCCCAGTGGATGGTGCAGCGATAACCCTTGAGCAGCCCGGCGCGGGCCAGCCAGTAGCTGCCGGTGCAGATCCCGCCCAGCGCCACTTGTTCGTGGGCCAGTTTGCGCAGCCAGTTGAGCACCGGGCGGCTGCTGAGGTGGGAGACGATCGGGTTTGAACCCACCACCAGCAAAATGTCCAGTTTTGGTGCATCGCCGATCACATAGTCGGGCAGGATACGCATGCCGTTGCTGGCCATGACCGGATCGAGGGTGGGGGCAATGATAACGCTGCGAAACATTTCACAGCGCGCTGCCATATTGGCCATGCGCAAGGTTTCGATGGCCGAGGCAAAACCGATGGTGGTGAAGTTTGGTATCACCAGAAAGCCCACGGTCTTCACGGCAGGCATATTTATCGGTGACGCTGTAACAGGCGTTGCCATCCTTACGCTCCTTATTATGATCCGGGACGCGTCTGGCGTCGGGGTTCACCCAGGTTGTTGCAGCGCCAGAGCGGAGCCGGCGGTGCAAGGCACTGTGTTGTAGGGCGTAACGAAGCATTTGTTGTGCCAGTGGCTAACAGCTTGTTATTGCGGCAAAAATTTATCGCTGACAAAGGCTGAATAGTCGGGCAGAACGGTTTCGATCTTGCCCTGCTCCTTGAGGAACAGGGCCGTCCCGGCGATATCTTTGGCCGTGCCACCCCCCAGCAACTGCGCCGACTTTTGCTCGGCTGCCGAAGGGAAGTGCGCGCCGTGCAGCAACTCGGGGATGTCTTCGGGGCTGGCGCCGGTCAGCCTGGCGATTGTCTGCACCTGCGGCGAATCGGTAGTCCAGGCGGTCTGGTGGGCGTTGTAGTCGGCGATGGCATCGAGGCTGACTTTGGCGAATTTAGCGACGATTTCCGGATGTTTGTCCGCGAAATCCTTGCGTGCGACCCAGACTTCAAAAGTCGGTGCGCCCCATTCGCTGACCTGGCCGGCGTCGGTGAGGATTTTCCCGGTCTTGCGAATTTCCCCCAGGGCAGGTGACCAGGTGAACGCGCCGTCGATATCGCCACGCTTCCAGGCTGCGGTGATTTGCGCGGGGCTCAGGTTGACCACCTTGACCTGCTGCGGGGTCAGGTTCCAGTGTTTCAGCGCGCCCAGCAGGCTGTAGTGCGACGTCGAGACAAAGGGCGTGGCGATGGTCTTGCCGATCAGGTCCTGCGGGCCGTTGATACCGCTGCCGTCACGCACCACCAGAGCTTCGGAACCCTTGATCTGCGCGGTGACGATAAAAGTCACCAGCGGCACATTGCGCGAGGCCGCGGCAGCCAGCGGGCTTGAACCCAGATTGCCGATCTGCAGGTCTCCGGAGGCCAGGGCCGACACCACCGCCGGACCCGAATCAAAGCGGCGCCAGTCAATCTTTTCACCGATGGCTTTGTCGTAACTGCCCTCGGCCTGGGCCAGTTTGGTGGGGTCGATGCCGGTGATATAGCCGATGGTCAAATCAGCTGCCTGCGCGCCGAAGCTGAGGCCTGCGAGGGAAAGAGCAATCAGGAGTGTGCGCACGGACATGGCTTGGACCTTGTTGTAAGAAGATAAGAAGGGGCTGTCCGGCGGTCCGGTGCAGCGAATCTAAGTGCTTTAAATCAAAGGGGAAAATACCGTTTTGGAACTAGCTTAGAGCGCCCGGCCACACACCCTGGTTGCGGCGTGCATGATCCGGGTCAAACGTCGTGGCGGTAAAAGCCGGTACAAGCGTCCTGTGAGGAGTCCATAACAAAACCAGCACGGCCCGTTTCGAGGGGACCACCCCAGATCGACGCCTTAAAGGAATAACGCGATGCTTTCTACCTTTCCACGTCTGGCATTAGCCGGCCTGACGTTGCTGTGTACCCTTGAGGTGCAGGCCAGCGAGCCGACCCCGGCAGCCAACCCCGAGAAAAACCTGATTGAACGCGGCCACTATGTGGCCCGGCTCGGTGACTGCATTGCCTGCCATACCGCCATGGGCGGGGCCGAGATGGCGGGCGGGCTCGAGCTGAAAACGCCAATGGGCACGATTTACTCGAGCAATATCACCCCGGATCCCGAGACAGGTATCGGCCAGTACAGCTTTGAACAGTTCGACAAGGCCATGCGCCAGGGTGTGACACCTGCGGGGAAAAACCTCTATCCGGCGATGCCGTATCCGTCTTACGCGAAGATGAGCGAAGACGATATGCGCGCCCTGTATGCCTACCTGATGCAAGACGTGGCTCCGGTAAAAATGGCCAATCTTGAGGCCGATATGGGCTTCCCGTTTAACCAGCGTTGGGGGCTGGCGCTGTGGAACTGGGCGTTTGTCGATAATCAGCCGTTTGTCCCCGACCCGGACAAAAGCGTCGAACTGAACCGTGGCGCCTATCTGGTGCAGGGCCTGGGGCATTGCGGCTCGTGCCATACGCCGCGTGGTATCGCCTTTCAGGAAAAGGCCATGAGCGATGACGGCAGTGCCGGCAAGCACTATCTGGCGGGGGAAACCGTCGAGCACTGGCGCGCCTTGAGCCTGCGCAATCTGTGGACGGTGGAGGACACCGTGCAGTTGCTCAAGACCGGACAAAACCGTTTTGCTACGGTGTCGGGCAATATGGCTGATGTGATCCACCACAGTACCCAGCACTTTACCGATGCAGACTTGACTGCCATCGCCAGCTATTTGAAATCGCTACCTGCAGGCAAGGATGATTTACCGATGCCAGCCGTGGCGATCACACCCGCCAAGGCACCGGATACGCTGTACAGCAGCCGTGGCGGGTTGGGTTACACGCAGTTCTGCGCTGATTGCCATCGCCCGGATGGCGGCGGGGTCAAAGGCATGTTCCGCCGTTGAACGGCAACCCGGGGATCGTTGCGGCCAACCCGACGACACTCCTGCATATCACCCTGACCGGCTGGAAAACCCCGCAAACAGCAACGCACCCGCGGGTGTACACCATGCCTGGCTTCGCCCGGCTGGGCGATGATGAAATTGCCGAGATCCTCAGCTTTGTGCGCAGCAGCTGGGGCAACGCGGCTCCAGCGATCAAGCCAGGGCAAGTCGCGCAGATGCGCAAGCAGTTGAACCCCGAGACTGTCGACGAGACCACCTTTGTCACCCCGCGCCTGGCCAATCTGCTCAGTGCCGCCAATGCCGATCAGGTGGTGCGCGGCATGCGCCTGCATCTGCAAACCAAGGCGCTGTTGCCGGATAACGTTGGCAATGCCCTGAACTGCACCAGTTGCCACTTGAACGCAGGCACCGTGGCCGATGGCTCGCCTTTTGTCGGGGTCTCGGCGTTCTTCCCCGGCTATGCGCCACGGGCGGGCAAGGAAGTGACACTGGAGGAGCGGATCAATGGTTGTTTCCGTCGCTCGATGAATGGCCAACCCTTGCCCGTAGCCTCGCCGGATATGCAGGCGATGGTGGCGTATTTTGACTGGATGAAAATGAACACGGTAGCGGGGGACAAGGTTGCGGGCCGTGGCGTGGGCAAGGTCGATCCGAAAATCGTCCCCGATCCGGAAAACGGCAAACTGATCTATGCGCAGCAATGTGCGGTGTGCCACGGTGACGACGGCCAGGGCCTGAAACAGGCCGATGGCAGCTTTGTGTACCCGCCGTTGTGGGGTAACGAGTCGTTCAATATCGGCGCGGGCATGGCGCGCACTTACACGGCGGCGGCGTTTGTGAAACGCAATATGCCGATCGGCTTCCACGAGAAATTCCCGTTAGGGCAGGGTGGATTATCGGATCAGGAGGCAGTGGATGTGGCTGAGTACTTCTCCCATCAGCCACGACCTGATTTTGTCGACAAGGCCAAGGACTGGCCCAAGGGTGGCAAACCGGTGGATGCGCGGTATTAAGGGCAAGCACTCCTTACCTCAAGACAGCGTTCGTGATTGTGTGTTTGCCGGGCTTCAGCGAAGCAAAAAAAAAGCCCCGCGACCGAATGTACGCGGGGCCAAAAAATGGTTGGTTGCGGCCAACCAAAGGAGCTCGTTGAATCAGTGCGCGCTGGCGACAGTCTCGGCTTGCCAGCCGCCGCCCAATGCTTTGTAAATAGCCACTACGCCGCGATACAGCTCAACCTCGGCCTGGGCTTGGCTGTCTTCTGCCGCAAGACGCTCGCGCTGGGCATCGAGCAGCACCAGAAAGTCCACCGTGCCTTCGCGATAGCGAATGGCTGCGAGGTCAGCTGCTGTACGACTTGACTCACTTTGACGTATTAACGACAGCAAGCGCTGTTGGCGTTTGCCGTAGTCACTGAAGGCGTTTTCCGACTCTTCCAGCGCCAGCAGTACTTGCTGCTCGTAACTGGCCAGGGCGCCATCGGCCTCTGCATCGGCACCGCGCAGTCGTGCCCGCACGCTGCCCAGGTCAAATGCAGGCCAGGTAATGCGTGGGCCCAGTGCCCAGGCATTGGCTGCTGCTGAACCAATTTGCGAGCCACGTCCGGCAGTAAAACCGAGGAAACCGCTGAGGCTGACCCGCGGGAACAGGTCGGCCTTGGCCACGCCGATACGGGCCGTCGCCGCTGCCAGTTTGCGCTCGGCACTCATGATGTCCGGGCGTCGTTGCAGCAGGTCGCCGGGATTGCCGATATTCAGCGCCTTGGCAATGGCCGGTAGCTGTTTGGGGCTCAGATCCACGCTCAACTGCTCAGGTCGCTGGCCCAGCAAGGTGGCGATACGATTGCGCTCGCGCACCTGCTCGGCCTGCAATTGCGGCACGCTGGCTTCAACCGAGGCAAGGCGGGCGTCAGCGCGCACCACGTCCAGCTGATCGCCAACTCCGGCGTCACGCAGGCTTTCAGTGATGGCCTTGGAGTCCTGCTGGTTTTTCAGGTTGTCCAGGGCGATGCGCTCGCGCAGCTGTGCACCCCGTAGTTCACCATAGGCATCCACCAGTTCGGCAATCATGGTCACTTGCAGTTGATACAGATCGGCCGCAGCCGCCTGTTCATCGGCATCGCTGGCCTCCAGCTCGCGCTGGATACGGCCAAACAAGTCGATTTCCCAGGCCATGTCCAGGCCCAGGTCATAGCGCTCGCTGTTGACGCGCTTCTCGGTGGTGCCCGGGATCTGGCCCTTGCCCACATCGCTGCTGGCGCGGCTGGTGATGGTCGGCATGATGTCGTTGCTGACATCATCGCGAATCGCCCGGGCCGCCCGCAGGCGGGCAAATGCCACGCGCAGCTCGCGGTTGCCGGCCAGAGACTGGGTCACCAGCTGGTTGAGGGTCGGATCGTCAAACTGTTGCCACCAGATCCCTTCAAAATGTGCCCGATCAAAGCCCTTGAGGTTGTCGGCACTGATCTGTGCCGGGGCCGTGGCCGGGGTCTTGTAGTCCGGGCCCACGGCGCAAGCGCTCAGGGCCAGCACCAACAGGCTCGGCAGAAAAACTTTCACGCTCATTGTTGCGACTCCAACGTGAGGTGCTTGGCCGCTTTGCGCGCTTCACTGCGCTCTACATAGCGGCGAATCAATACATAGAACACCGGCGTCAGCAGCAGGCCGAAGAAGGTCACCCCGAGCATCCCGGAGAACACCGCAACACCCATCGCATGGCGCATCTCTGCACCGGCACCGCTGGACAGCACCAGAGGCACCACACCCATGATGAAGGCGAAGGAGGTCATCAGAATCGGCCGCAGACGCAGACGGCAGGCTTCCAGCACCGCTGCCAGCGGGTCGAGGCCTTCTTCCTGTTTGTCCTTGGCAAACTCGACGATCAGAATCGCGTTCTTGCACGCCAGCCCCACCAGTACGATCAAACCGATCTGGGTGAAGATGTTGTTGTCACCGCCGGACAGAATCACCCCGGTAATCGCGGACAACAGTGTCATCGGCACGATCAGGATCACCGCCAGAGGCAAGCTCCAGCTTTCGTATTGAGCGGCCAGTACCAGGAACGCCAGCAGTACGCAGAGCGGGAACACAAACAGCGCGGTATTACCCGAGAGGATTTGCTGATAGGTCAGCTCAGTCCATTCGTAGGTCATGCCGTTGGGCAGTTCTTCCTTGAGCAGTTTTTCCATCGCCGCCTCGGCCTGGCCCGAGCTGTAACCCGGTGCTGCGCCGCCGTTGATTTCAGCGGTAACAAAGCCGTTGTAGTGCATCACGCGGTCAGGACCTGCGGTGTCGCTGACCTTGATAAAGGTCGCCAGCGGGATCATTTCTCCCTTGTTGTTACGCACTTTCAGCTGGCCGATCTGCTCGGGTTCGAGACGGAACTGCTGCTCGGCCTGCACATTCACCTGATAAGTCCGACCGAAGCGGTTGAAATCGTTGGCATACAGCGAACCCAGGTAGATCTGCAGGGTATCGAAGATGTCGCTGATGGCAACGCCGTGGGTCTTGGCCTTTTCGCGGTCGATAGCGGCATCGACTTGCGGCACGTTGACCTGATAGCTGGTGAACAACCCGGCCAGTTCCGGCACGTTATGGCTCTTGGCGATCACGTTCTGCACTTCTTTGTACAGCTCGTCATAGCCCAGACCACTGCGGTCTTCGACTTGCAGGCGGAAACCGCCAATGGTGCCCAGCCCCTGTACCGGCGGCGGCGGGAAGATGGCGATATAGGCGTCCTGAATGTCGGCAAACTGTGCGTTCAACGCGGCGGCAATCGCCGCTGCCGACTGACTTGGGTCCTTGCGTTCATCAAACGGCTTGAGCGGGGTGAACACGATGCCGCTGTTCGGGCTGTTGGTAAAACCGTTGATCGACAGGCCGGGGAAAGCCACCGAGTTGGCAACGCCAGGTTGCTTGAGAGCAATTTCGGACATGCGTTTTATTACCGCTTCTGTGCGGTCCAGGCTCGCGGCGTCCGGCAGTTGGGCGAAGGCCACCAGGTATTGCTTGTCTTGCGGTGGTACAAAGCCGGTGGGCGTGTGGGCAAAGCCAGCCCAGGTCAGCACCATCAAACCTGCGTAAACCAGCATGGCGATGCCGCTGCCACGGATGATCCGTCGCACGGTACCGACATAACCGTTACTGGCCTTGACGAAGAAGCGGTTGAACGGGCCGAACAACCAGCCACCGAACATACGGTCCAGCAGACGAGTGAAGCGGTCTTTCGGCGCATGATGGCCTTTAAGCAATACTGCTGCCAGTGCAGGGGACAGGGTCAGCGAGTTGAAAGCCGAGATCACCGTCGAAATGGCAATGGTCAGGGCAAATTGCTTGTAAAACTGGCCGGTCAGGCCCGAAATGAATGCGGCCGGGATAAACACCGCACACAGTACCAGCGCGGTGGCAATGATCGGTCCGGTTACTTCGCGCATGGCCCGCTTGGTTGCATCGACGGGGTTAAGCCCCAGCTCGATATTTCGCTCGACGTTCTCCACCACCACAATCGCATCGTCCACCACGATACCGATGGCCAGCACCAGTCCGAACAGGGACAAAGCGTTGAGCGAGAAGCCAAACATATGCATCACTGCAAACGTACCGATCAGCGATACGGGCACAGCGACCAGCGGGATAATCGAAGCGCGCCAGGTTTGCAGGAACAGGATTACAACCAGTACTACCAGGATCAGGGCTTCAAACAGGGTGTGGACTACCGCTTCGATCGAACCACGAACAAAGATGGTCGGGTCGTAAACGATGTCGAAATCCATGCCCTCCGGGAAGTTCTTTTTCAGCTCGGCCATCTTGGCGCGAACGTCATTGGAGATCTGGATGGCGTTGGAACCCGGACGCTGGAAGATCGGGATCGCCACCGCCGGCTGGTTGTTCAGCAAGGAACGCAAGGCGTACTGGCTGGAGCCCAGCTCAACCCGGGCAATGTCCTTGAGGCGGGTGATCTGGCCATCATCACCGGAGCGGATGATGATGTTTTCGAACTCCTCCTCAGTGACCAGGCGGCCCTGGGTGTTGACCGACAGCTGGAAGCTGGTGGCATTGGGGGCGGGCGGGGCACCGAGGGCACCGGCAGCCACCTGGCGGTTTTGCTCGCGAATGGCGGTCACTACATCAGTGGCTGTCAGGTTGCGCGAGGCAGTTTTGTTTGGATCGAGCCATACCCGCAGCGAGTAATCGCCCATGCCGAACATCTGCACATCGCCAATACCGTTGAGGCGCGCCAGCTCATCCTTGATATTGAGGATGGCGTAGTTGGACAGGTAGAGCATGTCGTAGCGCTTGTCCGGCGAGGTCAAGTGCACAACCATGGTCAGGTCTGGCGAGGCTTTGTCCACCGTGATGCCGATGCGCGTCACTTCTTCCGGCAGTTTGGGCTGGGTGCGGGTCACCCGGTTTTGCACCTGCACCTGGGCGTTGTCCAGGTCTGTACCCAGGGCAAAGGTGATGGTCAGGGTGATCTTGCCGTCAGCGGTGGACTGCGAAGACATATACAGCATGTTCTCGACACCGGTGATGGCCTGCTCCAGTGGTGCGGCCACGGTGTCACCGATCACCTTGGGGTTGGCACCGGGGAAGTTGGCGCGCACCACAACGGTAGGCGGAACCACTTCAGGGTATTCGCTGATCGGTAACTGGAACAGCGAAATGCCGCCCGCAATCAGGATAAGCAAGGAAAGCACAGCGGCGAAAATCGGCCGCTGAATAAAGAACTGGGAAAAATTCATCGGAGTTATCGTCCCTTAACCGCGAGGAGTCGCGACGCTGGCCAACTTCGGCGCGCCAGTGGCGGGCTTGATTTGTGGCAGGTTGCTGGCTTCCAGGGCTTGTCGTTGTTGTGCCAGGGCGGCGAGGGTCTGTTCGTTGGCCATCGGGATCACTTCAGGCGTTACCGGCGAGCCGGGGCGCACTTTCTGCAGGCCCTTGACGATAATGGTGTCGCCCTTGTTCAAACCGCTGCGAACAATGCGCAGGCCTTCGATTTTCGGGCCCAGGTCCACGGCGCGGTAGGTCGACTTGTTGTCGGCGTCCATCACCAGCACGAATTTCTTGCCCAGGTCGGTGCCCACGGCTTCTTCATTGATCAACACGGCGGAGTAGGTGGCGCTACCGACCAGTTTCAGGCGTGCATACAGGCCGGGGGTAAAGCTGCCGTCGGCGTTGTCGAACACGGCGCGGCCACGGATGGTGCCGGTTTGCGGGTTGACCCGGTTGTCGACGAAGTTCATCTGGCCCAGATGCGGGTTGCCGTCTTCGTTGGACAGGCCCAGGTACACCGGTGTGGTCTGGCCGCGTTGACCCTGACGGGCAAGCTGGTTGTACTTGAGGAACACACGCTCGTCAGCGTCGAAGTAGGCGTACACCTTGTCAGTGGACACCAGGCTGGTCAGCGGCGTGACATCGGCGGTGACGATGTTGCCCGCAGTGATTTCGGCACGGCTGACGCGGCCACTGATCGGTGCAGTGACGCGGGTAAAGCTCAGGTTGAGTTTGGCCAGGTCCAGTTCTGCCTGGATGGCCGCGACGCCGGCACGGGCTTGCTGGGCAGCGGTGGTGCGCGAGTCGGCCAGCTCTGCCGAAATGGCATTGCTCTGGCGCAGACGTTCGCCGCGCTGGGCTTCGTTGTCGGTACGGCTGGCATTGGCGCGGGCCTGTTGCACCTGGGCTTCAAGCTGACGCACGGTGGCCTGGAACGGGCGCGGGTCGATCTGGAACAGCAAGTCGCCCTTTTTCACCAGGGCGCCCTCGGTAAAGGCGACCTGATCAATCTGGCCCGACACGCGTGGACGAATTTCTACAGTCTCTGGAGCTTCCAGGCGACCGGTGAATTCATCCCATTCGTTGACCGGCTGTTCAAGCACCTTGGCCACACTGACTTTTGCAGCAGGAGCCGGAGCAGTCGCTTGGGGAGTTTTGCCGCATGCGCTCATCACCACAATGGCCAGGGCCGCGAGTGGGAAGCGCAAATGTTTAAGTGACTGTTCCATGAGGGGGAGTCCGCCGATCTATTGAGATGGGCGGATAATGCTGGCGCGAGTGCTGGCGCACGAATCGAACCCAGCGAAGATCAATATCATCCGGAATGATACAAAGCGTTACCAAGCTCTCTAGCCTGCGCTTTTTGTTAGGAAACTATCAATTAAATTCTGTGTTATTGCCAGCGTAGGGTGTGTTGCACGACGGGTAATAATAACCAATATGTACCACCTGCCACGCTGATTGCTTGCCTAGGCTGCGTGCGTCTTTGTGTCAGTCAGGTCACGCATCCATGTCTTCCCTTCATCGATTCACACCTTTACTCACGGCCTTCGATTCCCGGGGCTCAACTGTACGCACGGTGGCATACCACCGGCAGCGTGCTGGGGACGAACCCCAGGCGCGGCTCCATGCGGTTGATGTTTCGCCACCTTGGCGGGCCGCGCTATCTGGTGGTCGGGGTGCGTAACCTGCACTGATGATGCCCTCGCGTGCAAGCCTGGAGGATGACTATTGTGCTCCGGGCCCGGGCTTGCATCGCGATGTGGTTTGTTCAGCTTGAACCAGGCTCCCAGGTGTCGTTTTCATCTTCGCTGATGCTGTACCAGGTGCAATGGGTCTGGCGGCTTAGATGCCCCCTGGCGTTGAGCTTGCTCGTCATACGGCCCAACGGGTCATAGAACAGCTGATCGCAGTAGCCATCCCTGCGCCGGGCTTCATCATCGATAAAGCGATAGTGATCGGCGAAGTAAGGCCGATAGTTTCGAATGGCCAGGCCCTTGTTGTTGTATTCGACCCTGCCGCTGACCCGCCAGCGATGTTCGCTGAACGCACGCAGGGGCTTGCCGTCACTGTCAAGGCTCAGTCGCCCCGACGGGGCAACCACATACGCTTCACCCGCCGAGGTTTTCTGCTTGGTTTGCAGCTCACGTCCAAAGCCATCGGTGAACGTCAGGCTGATCCGGATTTGCCGGTTAACGCTGTCGTCGCTCGTCGGGTAGTTATCGGCTTGCAGCACAGCGGCATAGACCGGTTCGCGGCGTGCCTGGAGGATCTGTTCGATCAGTTGGCGATTCGCCGTGATGCTCATGTCCAGTGTTGCCAGGCGCATGCGGCCGCTGGCACGTATATATCCGTCCGGAGTCAGATATCCCTGCGCTACCCATTGTGTGCCCGGGGGGGGCTGCCGGGATGTGGCCCATCCAGTTGAAAGGGGCGTGGAAGCAGGCGCTGGCAGCATCGAGCAGCGCTGTTTGAGGGTTGTCGATGGCAAAAGCGGGGCTGTCATTGGCTGGGCGCCTGTAGTCCGTCAGCGGGGCGAATCCTGTTGGTTTGCCATTTTCCTGGCCGTAAACGCTGGTAACGTGCAACTGGCCGAATGCATCGTAGCGCGCTTGCCGAACAGTCCCCTGGGGGTCGGTGATTTCGATGGGCAACATTAATCGGT
Source organism: Pseudomonas sp. FSL R10-1339 (assembly GCF_009600545.1). NCBI lineage: Bacteria > Pseudomonadati > Pseudomonadota > Gammaproteobacteria > Pseudomonadales > Pseudomonadaceae > Pseudomonas > Pseudomonas sp. FSL R10-1339. Next base: position 19,963 of record NZ_WIVQ01000049.1, read on the forward strand.
AGTCATAGACGGCTTGGGTGCTGCAACCGTCCACGGCCGTTACTGCGGCGATATGGCAACTGTAACGGTCATGGGTGAGTGTGGTCGCTGAGTGGCTTTCAGAGGCTCGCAACTGATTGGCCCGGTAGAAACCATGCACGTCGGTGTAACGGGTAAAGCCCTGTTTGAGTGACCACAGGGCTGGCGCTGCGCGGGTGTCTGTTGGCTCAGGCAGGAACAGGCTCATGGGATGGTAGTGCTCCTGGACGAGGGTGCTGGCCAGGTCGAACGGGGTTCCTCCGGGCAGTGCAGGCACATCGTCGTAGGCGGCAAGTGCCTGGTCGTCGAGTTCGGCCGACTCTTTGAAGGCCGTCAGCGCCTGAAAGCTGGCCTGGCCCGCCGGTAACGGGGCGTCACTCAGCGCCAGGCAGTAATACTGCACGGACAACCCCCCCAGAGTGCGCTGTGCCTGCGGTCGCACAGGGTTGTCAGCGGTGTTGCCGATTAACAGTTCATAGCTGGCCTGCGCGCTGTTGAGGGCTTCTTTTTCAAGCACCAGTGCATTGCTGCGTTGCCGGTAAGGCAGTTGTAGGCGCCAGCGTTGAGGATTGTCCAGATGAATGAACTGCGCCCGGATTTCACTGATGTAGTGCATCTGCTGGGCCGGGTCGTGGGTATCGCGCCACCAGGTCTGTTGATGGGCCTCATCGAATGGCGGCAGGTCGGATGCGCGCTTGCGGCGGGCGTAATTTATGGTTACCCCGTGTGTCAGGCTGCCATAACGATCCCGGCGCAGATTGATGATGTGCTGGCAGGCGGGGTCGGTTGCCTCGCGCTCGTAGCGGTAGACCCGTGACTCCAGGGCAAGTACCAGCAGGGATTCGGGCGTCTGCAATTGACGCAGCATATAGCGGTACTGGCTGACGGTAAAAGGCACTCGTGACGATTCCGGGTCGTCGGCCGCAAACACTTCTTCACGCAGTACCAGCCCGCTCAGTGCCAGAGCCATCCTGCGCCCGGAAGCAGGCGGTGGCAGTACGCTGTCTTGCTCCTTATCGGCTTCCAGGCGGGTCAGCAGTGTGTTGCCTGGCGCAAGGGCCAACCTGTCGCCCGCCCAGTATTGGTCCTGCGGCATATCAAGGGCTTTTCCGGTGTGAAACCAGGTCTTGCGCAGCAAGGGTGCGGTTGCTGCTTTGTCGAGTTTCTGGCCGGCAGGGCCCTCGGTGTCGGTTGCCATCAGCAAACCGAAGCCCTGGAACTTGCGTTCGAGACTGTCGTAGAAACCTTCCTTGTAAGTGAAGCGTTGGGTCAGCTGATTGCCGCTGATCTGATCCAGCTGTTGCTGCTCGCTGACCAGATGCAGCGCAAATGGCAGGCCACCGGTGCGCTGTGTCCGTTGCTGCTTTTCGTCCAGCCACTCCTGGGCACAGCTGCGGTAGGTAACCCGGCCTGATGCCCCCATGTTGTTGTCGGTACCGATCAACAAATAGGGTTTTTGCCGGACAAAGTCGTATCGCCAGTGACGGGCTGAAGGGAGAAAGACGGAGAGGATCAGGCTGGTGCAGCCCAGCCCTTGCAGGTCGGCCACACTGACCTGGCAAAAGCGGTCATGCCTGACCCCCTCGGGCCAGGGCAGCGGTGTGGGAACGGCTTGCAGGCCGTTGCCGCAGAGGTTCATGAAAATCAGTGCCCGATCGGGCTGAAGGTAGATCAGGTCACTGGCGCCGGAGCCATCCAGATCGGCCAGCAGTACTCGCGAGGCCTCGAATTCGGCGTAGGTGAAGGGCAGGGTGGCGAATACGAACCCTTTGCCAAATCGGCCCCGGCCCAGATTTGGCCAGCACTTGATTTCATCATGACGAATGCGCACCAGGTGTTGCTGGCCACTGCCCAGCAGATCGCTGAACGCCATCAGTTCAGTTTCGCTATTGCCGGGCAGTGGCAGATCGTTATCGGGATGCGGCATGTCCGCGGCAGGGGCAAAGCCCTGCGAGCCCTTGTTGCGATAGAGCCGCACACTGTTGCGGCCAATCAGCGCCAGGTCGTCAATACCGTTGCCCATCAGGTCGGCGAGCTGGGCTGTTGGCTGGAAGAACTCCTGCGGCAATGCTGCAAAAGGCGCGAAGTTTGCCCAGCTCCGGTCGTTTTCCAGGGTGAAAAAACCGCTCATGCCCGGCTGGGCGATGATCCACTCCAGCTGGCCGTCGCCATTGAGGTCCGCCAGGGACTGGTACAGCGCACCGGTCTGCTGCGCCACCGGGATACGCTCCAGCATTTGCAGCGGGCCATAGGCGACGTCATCAGGCTCGACCGGGTTGGCAGCCCGGACGGGTTCGCGGTAGTACCAGCTTTTGTCAGAGCGCCAGAGCACTCCCGGCAAGCCGTCGTTGTAGAGGTCAACCAGTTGATAGCGCTGGTTGTCGTTGATACCGTCCAAAGCGTCAAAGCGTTGATAGCCTGAAGGCATGCCAGTTAACTGGAAGTCGCTGTAAGTCAGCTCCAGGGGCGGCCAGTGGCAGATCTTTGCGCTGGCATCGCAGGCCTGGCTGTGCAGGGCCTGCAACAGGCTGCCTGCGGTTGCGGTGGTCATGTACTCCAGCAGCAGCCGGCGGGTCAACACCGGTTCGCGGCCCATTGCTGGCTCTTCAGGAAAGTAGTGGAACATCAGGACTTGCCGGCAAAGACGCCGGCTCGCCAGTTCAAAGCCATAGGCATAGTGACACAACGGATCACTGCGTTCCGGCCATGGTTGTTGCACGACATAGGAAGGGAGGCGAGTCAGATCAGTTGTGCGTTCGCCGTAGTCAAAGAGCAATTCAAAATGCCATTGTTTTTGCGCCGGTGTTTCAACTGTCCACAGTTCCAGATGCTCCCTGGGCATAATATTGGCGTAGCAGATACGGGCAAGGTAGCGCTGGGCGCTGTAGTCTCGAGGGCCACTGCCCCGGGTGTCAGCCTTGTACTGATAGTAGATCTGCTCGCCGTGGGGGTTGAGGCTTTCCTCAAGCAGCCATTTAGCAACATGGGCAGGCGCCTGCGGATCGGCGATGCGGGCCGCGTGCGTTTTGCCAAACAGGTACAGGTTGCCGTCTGCGCCCTGGACCAGCCAGAACCCTGCGGGGTCTGACGTCGATGACCAGTGCTCAATGCGATCGAAAGTGGTTTCGTGGCGTGGCAGGTAGCGCACCACAGTGTAGGTGGTGTTCAGTTGAAGCCCGTTGAAACGGCTGCTGGAACGGGTGTGCAGCATGCCTTGGGCTGTCCGTTCGGGGAGCAGTTCCGTACCTGACGGACCGATAAATACATCCTCACTGTCATAGGCGGGTACGCCCTTGAGCGTGCTGCGTGCAATCGAGCCAGCGAAGGCTGCCCAACCGATTCCGAACGGGCCATTACCCAGGGCACTGTTGTAAGTCAGGCTGATGGCCGGGTCGAAACCCCGGCCCGGCGACAGTGGCAGGGGAACCTCGAACGAGGCCGCACCGGTCATACCGACGGCTCCCCATGTGGTGCCGATACTTTGTATTGCGCCTCCGCCCTTGGGCAAGGACGGTGTTTGCACCTCGCCTGTGCCGTGTTGTTGGGTCGTCATCCCTGACCTCCTGCGCTTCTCGCGGTGTAGCGCACATGCACGATGATGTCGCTGAGGGAATTAAGCATGGATGACTGGGCTGCAGGGTTGGGAAACGCCAGTCGCCATTTGGACACTGCCCCGGTGTACTCGAAGGGCAGATAGCGTTCGTCATTATCGAAGTTGAGGGTGAACAGGCCGCTGTCATTGAGCCCTGTGGACAGTGCGACCTGCTCCCTGACCCGCATGTTGTCGAGCATATCGTCGTCTTTTGCAGACAGGTGGGTTCGGTTCCAGGTCTGGGTCAGGGTCGCGCAAATGTCTTCATAAGGTCCGAGCGTGGCAGGCAGCGAGACGCTGACGCTTTTTATCCGGCGCAGGTAATGACCGGGGTAGTCGTCGTCGAACAGCGCCTTGCTCAACTCAAAATCCACGGTGCCATTGACGATCATTTCGTGCTTCAGCGACGCCCAGTCCTTGTTCAGCGTGGGCACCCGATCCTTGCCATGCAACAGGCGCAAGGACAGGGTTTTGCTGATTTCCAGTTCACGCTGGTTACGTTGCATATAGGCAGTATTCATGTTCTGCAGGTCGAGCTTGAGCGACTCGCCTGCGGTCAGCCCCTTGAATTGATTGTGCCAGTGGCTGCTTTGGATAAAACGGGTGTTCCAGTCCGCACGTTCAAATTGCCAGCATGCCTGTGCGCTCAAGCACAACGAATGGGCTGCGTCGTAGGCCTGATAGTAGAAAGAAGCCAGATGACTATTGAGCCACTGATACAACTGTGCGCTGGAAAAATGCTTGTTGAGCACCTCGTAGGTGAATCTGGCCTGCTCCATAGCTGTTTCCGTGTGTCTGAGTTGCAAGCGCAGCACCGTGCTCTGCTGTTCGTGGGCCTGCAGTTGCAAGTCGGCCTGAATGAGCTCCTGACGGCACTGCTCCAGGGCCTGGGACCACTCCTGGACGCGGCGGTTGAACAGCGCTGTACGATCCAGATGACCGGCATTGGCGCGTTTTTCATTAGCCATATTTCGGGCCGCAGCCTGAATCGCATAAAAGGCGCCTTCATAGCGCATCCCGCCGTTGGAAGTGCCGAAAATATTGGGTGCCAGCATCGCCAGCCCTGCAGCAGCCTCGGCTACGGATGCTTTGGTTTCCCACTGTGCGCTTTCAAGATATTGCTGGCTGGCCTGTGCTTCGGCTGGAGAGATACCCTCATTGAGCAGTTTTTCGAAATACTGCTGGCGGCTTACCAGTACCTGGCGACCGGCCAGCAGCGCCTCGCGGTTGGCTTCGTCAGCCCGCATGCCCTGGCGTTGTTGATCGACGGCGATTCTGGCGAGGTCCCAGGCATGTTGTTGCTGTAACTGAAGGTGCTCGTTCTGCTCTTTGCGCTCGAACAGCACAAGCAGGGTATTACCGAGCTGGATGACATTCTCGACCAGGGTCGCGGCATGGGCATGGACAACCTGGTAGCGATAATGGCCGATTTCCCTGGTTTGTTGGCGGGTCGCAGACAATGGGTCAGAGCTGGCATTGTGGGCGTAGTGGCTCAACAGCAGGTGCGGAGCCAGCGCGGGTGCGAACAGTGCCTGTTGCAAGGGTTTTGCGCTGATACTGAGGTGATGTCGAAGGTTGTAGAGACGACTTTCAAGTTTGTCCCAGCGTGACACCAGATCCGGATTCAGGGGCAAGTACAGGGTGCTCTGGCTTGATGCGCCCAGATCCTGCAGGGTCATGGGTTGCCAGGGATCGGCTCGGCTGATTTGCGGCCTTGGCCCCAGCAGGCTACTGGCCCGAACGTACCAGAGCTTGGCCTCTGCCAGGCTATCGGCACTGGCTTGACGATAAGCGGCATCACCGCGATTGAGCAGGATGTCCAGGTACAACATATACAACGCTTGGCGGAAACAGGACGGGCTACTGAGGGCTATCTGGTGCGGATCGTCCGGGTTGTCCTGCTGGTAACCCGGCTCTGATTTGTCCTGGGTCAGGGCGGGCACTTTCCAATATCTTGAGTGTTGCTGCGGTTCAGTTGCCCTGCTTTCTGGATCGAAGATGTATTTGAGCCAGGATTGGGCCTCGGCATAACGCTGCTCCATGTTCAATCGGCAGGCCACCAGCCAAGGAAGGAAGAGGAACAACTCCCGGAAATACTTGCCATGGGCGCCATGAAAATCCAGGGAGTGGGGCTTGGCATTGCTGGTAAGCGCCGGTTCGTGCGATTGATTTGTGGCTATCGTAAACAGCCGGTCGAGACTGACATTGGCGGCGGCGCTCAGGTGTCTGCCAATAGTGGTGTTCAGGTGGATCGGCGCACGAAGGGTTCTCGGTGAAGCCACATCGCTGTACTTGAGAAGGGAGCCGCTGAAGTCGATAAACTCGGCTGTTCCTTCAGGCTGCGCCGGGCTGCGTGAGATTCTGGGCGCCAGAGGTGTAATGGGGGTGGCGTTATTGGGATCCAGTTTCAGTCTCAGTGACTTCAGTGCATAACCTCGCAGGCTGCGGCTGTTATGGCGTGTGTCCGTGTCGTAAATCAATACTCCGTGAAGGATCGTGATTGGCCGGGTACCCGTGCTTGCAATGCTGCTCACTTCCTCTTCAGGCCGTAGCGTTTCAGGATTGAGTTGAATATGGGCGCTGAACAGATGGGCCGGGGTCAGGCTTGTAAATACGCCGTTGAGTGCGCGGCGGGAGGTATTGGGTTCACCGACGATATAGCTGTTGTTGCGATGGATGTTGTAAGGGTGCGGTGTGTTTTCGTCCCGTGGAGTCATGATCACGGGCTTGTAGTGGCGGGTATATAACGTGGCAATGACACTATCAAATAACCAGTCGTTCTGACTGTTCACTTGCTCATTGAGTGTGGCGTAAAAATGAAGAGTAATGCGGTGGTCGGAATGAGCGTTTTCAAACAAGGTATTGAAAGCGTCGTATTCGATGTATCTGCCTTCCAGCGAAACGTTCCAGTCTTTGCGTACGGCACTTAACCTTTGCGGTTTTACGACGCTGAGGGCGTCGTCGGGAAATTCATATATCAGGCTGGAATAGGTAACGCCGGTTTTGTGACTGGTCATTGAGACCGATACCCAGCTGCAGGGTGGGATCAGTTCGGTCTTGAGAGTCAGCAGCGAGCTATGTTCCAGCTTGAGTTTGCCGCTGCTACCGGGAAGCGGGCGCAGAAGGGCAAGATGAAGAGTAAGTTCGGCCCGGTTGGTACTCGCCCTGAAGGTTACCGACTGCTGTTCGGGGAATGCTTTTTCAAGCCTGGCGTTGACTTCCAGCGCACAGGATGTGGTGTTGAAGACAATATCGCTGTGGTAGTGCTGGTCACTTATATAAGCCTGTTTGTTCTCGAAGTTCCATCCTGTAAATGCCGGGGTCGGGGTACTGCTGACGATGTCTGTTATTGCGACGGTTTCGCTGGTCGGGGCGTGGAAATTGAAATTTCGCGAATTGTTGTAGATGAACAGGGATAAATAACGTTTCGCCAGTTTTTCGTGTTCAGCGTTGGGTTTAAGGTCTGCCACTGTGCCCCTTGAGAATAACCGCTCACTGCTGAAGTCCTGGTCGAGTCTCACGGCCTGGAAAAAGTCGCTGCGGGTGTGATCCCTGCCGGCGACGGGCTTTTGCGGAGCATGGGCGTTCAGCCCTAAAAACAAGGATGCCGGGCTAGTACTGGTGTCCAGCACTGCCACTGTTTCAGTCGCCTGCATCAAGGCGTTCTGGTCCAGTTTGTTAAGCTCTTTCATCACGCAGTATTCATCACTGCACACCCTTGGCACGCTCCAGCTGCCATCGTATTTCATGTAGGAGAAGTAAAGGCGGAACTGAATGAAACGACTTTTCAGGTAGTTTTCCAGGCGTGCTTTATAGTTTTTTTCCGATTCGTCAGGCTCTGACCAGAAATAATCAGCGCTGTAACTGGCCGCTGCCGGGGATATGCATTGAGCCCAGACAACAAACAGGCGGTTGTTAAAGCAAATCGGACGGACGCTGTGCTCCGGGATGTTTTCCGAGGCAGGCAGAGGTATTTTTTTCCAGTCAGACCAGGCTCCGGGCTGTGGTGCGTCCTGCTTGAGGGCAGGGGCACTCCCTGTGGCGGGATGCAAGTAGCGCCTGGACAGATCCAGCGAGCGCCAGTAGTAAGTGTTCTCGACAGTTGATCGGGCAACAAAGTAGTAAGTGCTCTCGGCGAACCTGTCTTTTTCACCATCAATGTAACCATTCAGGGTCTTGAGGCTGCAGATCTCTTCAAATCGGGCCAAGTAGCGTTGAATGGCAGGCAGTATATTGTCCGAGTTAATTCGACATTGATTTATGTCGTTCTCCAGCTGCTGGAAACTTTCGGTTTTATCACGGCGTAACATCGGGTTCAGATAGTTGGCCGGAAAGCTGCGCAACTGTTGAATCGCACGCCAAACCGAATAGGCATGCAGATTGTTGCGCCAGGTGTTTTGTTGTTTGGTTGTCATGCCAAGTTTTTCGTAGCCAGGCTCCAGCCCCACTGAAATGGCGTTGATATATTGCTGCAGGCTGGCAATGGCGCTGGCCACACGACTGGTAGGCACTGCCTGACTGACTTGCACATCCAGCAGCCAGTAGGTGTACAGGTCGTTGGCGTTGTTGATTGTGTGCTTGCGAGCCGGTGTTTGCAGGGTGGTGTCTTCAGGCAGCACGTAGGTGAGGTAGAACGCGAGCAAGGCATCGCGCAGCTGCTCATTGAGTTGCCGGTGGCGTTGGTCAGACATGGACATTCCTCGGAAAGATGTATGAGCGTTGCGCTCATGGGGCGGTGGCGAAGACGGCGCTGCCGACCTGCTGCCAGTCATCGGAACTGAAGGTGGCGGTCAAGCCTGTCGCCATCAGCAACATGCTTGCCGAAAGACCTGTCTGCCTGGCGGTCTCATGGCAGCGCATCAGCCAGTCCAGTTCAGTCATCGAGCGCACGCGTTTTTCCAGCAGGGGCTTTATCAATACCTCTATCTCGCTGGCGTTCCACCCCAGCATCTGGGCCAGCAATTCGCTGGTTTGCGAGTTCAGACCGGTTTGTTCGCCGTTCTGGTTTTGAGGGTTGGCCTGGTTCAGGTAATTGAGCAGTGTGGCGTGGTTAATCCCGTAAACGTCGCTGAAATGACTGAACCTCTGGAACAGATACAGGGTGCTCAGGGTTAATTTGAGGGTTGAATGTGCCGATTGCTCGGACTCCAGCCAACCGGGGTCAAGCAGAAAAGCCTGCAGGGCTTCACGGCTGATGGGCAGTTGCAGTTCGGTTTCTGCATGGGGAAAGAACAGCAGCAGGTGTTTGAGGGATTCATTGGGTTTATCACTACCAAGGGCACTGGCGAAAATACGCGAAGCTTGCCTGAAGGCCTGTTTCATCAGCTCGGGGGCCTCGCTGGCCAGGGAGGTATCCTTGAGTAATTGATCTATTTCTTTCTTGAAAGGATGCAATTGTGAGTAGGCTGCGGACAGCTGCGTATTGAGTGTCTGCTTGACCCGGGCCTTGAGTGCCTGGTTGCGCACCGCATCGGGGCTCAGGTTGACGTATTTGTCGACCATGTAGGCCACGCCTTTTTCCAGGCTGTCCGCTTTCGGTTGCGCGGGCAGCATGGACTGGGCCCGGAGCAGTCCTTTGGCCAGCAGCACATTCCAGGTGTAGGCAAGGGGTTTGCTACCGGCTTCCGGTTGCGGCAAGTCCAGCTCATCGAGTGTGGATTGCGCCAGCAGATATTGGGGCATGCGTTGCAACACCGCCTCGACCTGCGTGAGCCGCTGCTGTACGGAGGAGGGCAGCAACTTGGTCTCCAGTAACAATTGCTGGCGTAACTGTTGAACGCTTTTACCGCTGTCATTGAGCCAGCTAACCGCCCAGTCCAGTTGCATCAATACATCGAGAAAGTCCGCTGGCGAGTTGCTGCCTGACTGACGCAAGCCCGGCTTGACCAGTTGCTGGTGGTAGGTTTTGCCCCCCAGCAACTGGCACAGATGATCGCAGTCCATGACTGACAGTCCGAACATTGCGGGTAATGTGGCCTGTCGGTAAAAGCTGGAAAACGTCTCGATATTCCGGCGAGGCGTGGCGAAATATTGCTTGGTACGGGTTTTCAGCAACCCCAGGGACTGTGGTGTGTCTTCGAGGCCCAGAGCGCCACAGGCCCGATACAGAACCCCTTGTGTCGTACCGAGATCCAGCGGCTGGTTGTCGAGAGTCAGGGGGGCGTTGAGCCAGTGCGGCGGGTTGAACACCTGGTCGAATAGCGATGGGTGTTGCCCGACCCCATGAACGGGCATGTGATAAAGCCATGCCGAAAATGTTCCGGGCGTCAGGCCATAGCGTTGGTTCAGATAGCGAAAGACACCCATTGCACGCAGGCTGTTGTCGTTGATGGCAAGGTGTTCAGGGCTGCTGCCTTCACAACCGGCGATGCTATAGAGCAAGGTATCCAGATCTGCGAAAGGCATATCGAGCCAGCGTTGCAGGCGGATCATCCGTTGCAAACGGTCATGACGCTGTGGAGTTGTGTTTTGCAGGTGGTTTTTTTTTGATGAGTCGATGCTCAGGCCCAGTTTCTTTTGCCCTGTTCTGTAGGGGCCATTGATAAAGCGAGCGCCTGCAGTGTGATCCCGGGCAATCTGATCTGCCGTCTGCACGACGTTGCCAGACAAGCGCGGCTGATAGCTGGCGTGGGCAAGCAGTTCATGGAACTGCTCGGTGCTCAGACCGGTGTGCTGCATGAACTGTTGTTGGTCAGTGATGGGCTGGCTGTGGCCATAGTGTTTTTTATAAAAGGTGTCTGTGCCCTGTTCTTCAAAGTCCTCGGTCAACAGGTTTTGTTGTGCAGGGCTGAGCAGGGTGAGCAGACGCTGCGCCTCATAGGCTTGCTGCTGCACCGTGCCGTACTTGTTCTCCGGCTGCTGGTCATAGGGCAGTTTCAGGCTGATGCGATAATTCAATGCACCAAGCCCCGGCTTGTTGCCCGCAAGCCCCAGCACGCATTGCTGATGGGCCAGGTCGAAAGGCAATTCAAGGGGGTAGCGTAATTCGGCCAGCACCTGATGCACCGTGCGGCCGCCATGAATGTCGCGATGCGTGTCCAGGTAGGTTTTGACCGGTGCGTTCAGGGCCTCGTTGACCAGCGTCAGCAGTGGCAACTGACGGGAAGTGTTTTCAGCATTGATCACCAGTTCCTTGAGCGCAGGTACACGTTGAGCGAGGTTGATTTTGTCTTGAGTGCCTTTGCCGGTTTGCTCCACTTCCAGGGCAAACCGGTAGAGCGCCTGCAGATACGCCGCGGGCGAGTCGACTGCGGCGAGGGAAGTCGGTGAGCAAAAGGTATCCCAGTCGTCTTTGAACAGGGCTGACCAGGTGGGGCCCGAGTCGGGAGAGGCGGTGTCCGTTGGCATGGTAAATCTCCTGTGCACGCAGTGGGTGATCCACGGCGCGTGCAGAAAATTAGCATTGCCATACCTGGCGTCTCGGCCAGCTGAAAGCACCGAGAAGCTTGGGAATTGTCGCTGAATGACAAGCGTTCGTGTGTTCCGGACGCAGGCCTTTTATGCAAGAGGGTGAAGGCAGGAGGCTACATGCCCCCTGCAATGCAGCATGATCAGAAGTTGATCGAGGCACTCAACCTTGCCGTCAGCGGCGCGCCCTGGAAGACATAGTTATCGCCCATGTATTCGCCCACATCGCGCCAGTAGCGCTTGTCGAACAGGTTATCGACGGTCAGGCGAAACACCGTGTCATAACCTTCGATTCGGGTGCTGTAGCGGCTGCCGATATTGAAGATGGCGTAGGCGTCGGCCTGTACCGTACCCACCTGGCTGGCGTATTTCTTGCCGCTGTACTGCACGCCGCCCAGCAGGGCCAGGCCGTCGATCCAGGGCAGGGCGTAGTCGCCGTAGAGGCTGGCGCGCAGGGTGGGTACGTTGATGGTCTGGTGGCCTTCATATTCGGGCGTGCCGCTGCCGCTGACCCGGGAAT
>NZ_WIVQ01000004.1:0-117013 GCF_009600545.1 Pseudomonas sp. FSL R10-1339
GCGGTGGCCAGGTCCAGATCGGCATGGCGCGCCAGATTCGGCGCCGCCTGGGCCACGCCGGCAACGCCAACGGCAGTCCACAACAACAAGGTTTTCAACATCATGGGCAAGCTCCTGTACGAATGGGCCCACCTTAACCAGCGCTCCTCGTCAGAACCCCGTCAGTTGCATTACAAGTTTGTAATAGGCAACACCGACGAAGGCGCCTAGCCTGTGCAGACGATTGATCGAGGTGTGCGATGCGTTTGCTAGTGGTTGAAGATGAAGCCAAGACCGCCGATTTCCTGGCCAAGGGCCTCAAGGAGTCCGGCTTTGCCGTGGATGTGGCACTCAACGGCCTGGACGGGCGCTATTTTGTCGAACAGCAGGAATACGACCTGATCATCCTTGACGTGATGCTGCCGGGGCTCAATGGCTGGCAACTGCTGCAACTGATTCGCCAGCGCGGCGCCACACCGGTGCTGTTCTTGACCGCCAGGGATGCTATCGAAGACCGCGTGCGCGGTCTGGAGCTAGGCGCCGACGATTACCTGCTCAAACCTTTCGCCTTTGCCGAGTTGCTCGCCCGGGTACGCACGCTGCTGCGTCGCGGCCCGCTACGCGAGGCCGAGTCGTATGCCATCGCCGATCTTGAAATCGACGTGCTGCGCCGTCGCGTCAGCCGGGGTGGCCAGCGCATCAGCCTGACCAACAAGGAATTCGCCCTGCTGCAACTGCTGGCCAGCCGCCAGGGCGAGGTGCTGTCCCGCACCCTGATCGCCTCCCAAGTGTGGAACCTCAATTTCGACAGCGACACCAATATGGTCGAAGTCGCCGTGCGTCGCCTGCGGGCCAAGGTCGACGATCCCTACATGCCCAAGTTGATCCACACCGTGCGCGGCGTTGGTTATCAACTGGAAGCACCCGATGAGTAAATCCATCGCCTGGCGTCTGGCGCTGGCGATCGCCCTGACCTGCGCGTTGGTACTGAGTGTGATCGGAGTGTTTCTGTATCGATCGCTGGCCGCCGAACTGGCGTTTCGCGACGATCAGGCACTACTCGGGCGCCTTGAACAAGTGCGCGCCCTGCTGCATGACAGCGACAGCCTCGAAGCCCTGCAGGAGCGCCCGCGCCTGTACCAGAACATGCTGGGCAACCTGGACAGCGTGCTACTGGTCAAGCGGGCAGATGGCAGCCCGCTTATCGCCATTAACCCGCACCGGCAGGACTTGCCTGATATACCGCCCATTGCTCAGGACCGGGCGCCACAGCGTGCCGATATCCAGACACTGGACCAGACAGTGCTGCTCGCCGGCATGGCCCGAGGCCCGGCCGATGAAATCCTCAGGGTGACCGTAGGCAAACGCCTGGATGAGCGTGAGCAAATGCTCGCTAGCTACCGTATGCGTTTATATGGCGCCGTGGGCCTGGGCGCGCTGCTGGCTTTCGGCCTTGGCCTGCTGCTGTTGCGCCGCGGCCTTGAGCCTTTGCGTGAGCTGGCCCACGCCATGGCTGGCATCGATCCGCGCAGCCTTGACCAGCGCATGGCCACACATGACGTGCCTGCCGAACTCAAGGAGCCGGTACAGGCTCTCAACGCCATGCTGACACGCCTGGAAGACAGCTTTGCGCGGCTGTCACAGTTCTCCGCCGACCTGGCCCATGAAATCCGCACGCCGTTGCACAACCTGCTGGGCAGCAACAGCCTGGCACTGAACCAGTCACGCAGCCCGACTGAGTACCAGGAAGTACTTGCGTCGAATATCGAAGAGTACGAGCGGCTCAACCGTATGGCCGAAAACCTGATGTTTCTCGCTCGCGCCGAACACGGCCAGCGCCCGTTGCAGTTGCAAGTGCTGGACCTTGGTGAGGTGGGCGACGAGCTGTGCGATTACTTCGAAGCACTGGCTGAGGACCGGCAGCTGCAGTTGGACAATCAGCTCAGCGGCTCGCTGATGGCCGATCAACAGCTGCTGCAGCGGGCACTGGGCAATTTACTGGCCAATGCCGTGCGCCATGCTCAACCGGGCTCTACCGTACGCTTGCAGCGCCATGACGATGCCGGGTTTTGCTGGATCGGTGTGCACAACCCTGGCCCGCCGATTGAGGCGCAGCATCTGGGCAAGTTGTTTGACCGTTTTTACCGGGTCGATCCTTCACGGGCCCAACCGGGGGACTCGGGCGGGCTCGGGTTGGCGATTGTGCATTCGATCATGCAATTGCATGGCGGCCAGGTGCGGGTGGTCAGTGATACCAGCGGCACGCTGTTTGAACTGGGGTTTGCTCAATAACCTTTTTAGTTTTCCTGTGGGCGCGGCGGTGCGACGAAGTGTCGGCGCTGACCAATTCGGCGAAAAATCGGGTCACGACGGAGCACTTGCCCCCCTCCTTCACCGAGCGCCGGTCAGAAACGTGAAAATAGTCTGTTATCAGGGGTTTACAAGCCCAAACATCCGGGTATACTCGTCGCCCATAACGCCGGTATAGCTCAGTTGGTAGAGCAACTGACTTGTAATCAGTAGGTCCCGAGTTCGACTCTTGGTGCCGGCACCATACGCAACACCAGAAGAGGCTCACCGAAAGGTGGGCCTTTTTTGTTTTCAGGGTTTGGAGAAGACTCAAGAGCACCACATGGTGATGGTCTTGAGCCGATTAAAAATTCTGAACGCTCAGCTCGCGCAATGCAGCTGTTGCTAGAAACCCCGAACGGGATGCATAGCGGTGGTCCCTGCTCACTCGTTCATCAATGCGCTGCAACAGGTTTTCTGGCAAAGAAGCGTTGAACCGAACCGACTTGCCAAGGTAAGGCGTCAAATCGAAGTCAACGATTGCCCATATTCCACCGACAAAATCCGGGTTCTCCAGGTGGGCATCCACGTCCTTGCCCTGCGGCAGCTCGCCGCCGTCCGCAACAATGCCTTCCAGATGCAAAGCCAATGCTTCCTGCACGTTATCCAGCGCTTGCGAAAAAGTGCTCCCGGCAGAAAAACAGCCTGGCACATCAGGCACCGTTAGGCTGAATTCGGAATCTGCGTCTTTATGTATGACCACTGGAAATTTCATGACCGTAACTCTCCCTTGAGACCTGCGGATTTGAGAATGTTGTGCAGCGTCCCTATGGCAATTTCTGACTTGGGATGTGGAACCGTTACCCGACCCGCTTTGGCTGGATGCTTGAACTGATGGTGACTTCCCTTGATTGCGATCTCAAACCATCCATCTGCCACCAATAATTCAATAAGCTCACGACTTCGCACTTGATCACCACGCATTGTGTGTACGCTACACACCATTGAAAAATGGTGCAATCGGAAAATACACACACTACACACCAAAACACGCGATCGGCTTAGAGTTGTGTTACACCCTGTGCACCCGAACGACTCTATCTCCAGCAGTATTATCGCTGTCCGCCCCCCCCTCCAATGAACCTCCCCCTTGCATAAATACTGTCCCATCACAATAATGCGATCGATTACCAATTACATTTTGGTTGCATCATTATGTCGGCGCTCGACCCTTCAGCTCTTCATCGGTTGTACAGCGATCACAACAGTTGGCTAAAGGGCTGGTTGCGCGTGCGCCTGGGCAATACGGCGGATGCCTGCGACCTGGCCCAGGACACGTTCCTGCGGGTCATGACTGCACGCCATGACACACCCATTCGGGAGCCCCGTGGTTATCTGAGCGCCATTGCCCGCTCGCTGTTGATCGACAAAGTGCGCCGCCGCACCATCGAGCAAGCCTATCTGCAGGCGCTGGCACTCAAGCCCGAGCCTGTGGATATTTCGCCAGAAATACGCCTGTCGATTATCGAAACGCTGATTTCGATCGACAGCCTGCTCGATGAGCTGGGCCCCAGAACGCGGGAAATTTTCCTCGCCGTGCAGCTCGAAGGCTTGAGTTATGTTGCCGTCGCCGAGCGTTTCGAGGTGTCGGTTACCACGGTGAAAAATCATTTGATTCGCGCCATGACCCGCTGCCTGTTGCTGGTCGACAATTGATGTCCCCTGCCCCGGATCTCAAGGCGCTGGAGGCTGCTGCCACCTGGTATGTACAACTTAATGACGGCACCACCGACGAGGCTCGCACCCGGGACTGGCAGGCCTGGTTGAGAGCCTGCCCACAACATGAAGCGGCCTGGGCACGGCTTGAGAGGTTCCAGCGCCAATGGGCATTGATGCCCCAGGAGGCCGCTCTCTCCAGCCTCGACGCCGCGAAAACCCAACGCCGTGATGTGCTGAAAATCCTTGGCATGCTGCTGGCCGTTGGCAGCGGTACCTGGCTGGCGGCCGAGCAGGTGCCCTATCGCTCGATGCTTGCGGGGCAGCGTACCGGCGTCGGTGAGCGGCGTTCGCTGCGCCTTGAGGATGGCTCACAACTGGAGCTGAACGCCAACACGGCGCTGGATATCCACTTCGACGCCAAACAGCGTGTGATTCGTCTGCACCAGGGTGAAATCTTGATTCAGACCGCCAAGGATCCTGAGCAGCGTCCTTTTATCGTGCATACCGAGGACGGCAGCGTGCGCGCCCTTGGCACCCGTTTCAGCGTGCGCCAATTGCCCGAGCACACGCGAGTCGGGGTGCTGCAATCCGCCGTGGAAATTCGCCCGCTTGAGCTGATCCATCAGCCCCTGCGTCTGGAGACCGGACAACAAGTCACTTTCGATAGCAATGCAATCGGCAGGGTTCAGCCTTTGCCTGCGGCCTCAACCGCCTGGGTACAGGGCATGTTGAGCGTGGACGACTGGCGCCTGGGCGATTTTATCGAGGAGTTGGGTCGTTACCGTCCGGGTGTGCTGCGTTGTGCAACAGCCGTTCAGAATTTACGCATCTCGGGGGCCTTTCGTATCGATGACACCGATACGGTGCTGGAGAATCTGGGTAAAACCCTGCCAGTCAACGTTCGCTTCTTCACCCGCTACTGGGCCAGCATCGAACCGGCATAAGCTCAGGTGCAAATGGCTTGAACTTTAACCTTGCTGATTTAGATTCTCATCCGTCAATGACATAAGCCGCGACTACAGCGCGTTTGTGCCATGACCACGCAAGGATCATCGAATGCCCCCGCTCCCCCTCAATACCACCACCAAAATAGCCCGCGCTGTGCGCCTGGCGGTATTTGGCGCGTCCCTCGCCAGCCTGTCCGGTCTGGCGCTGCTACCTACCCAGGCCGCAGCGCAAAGCCAGGCGCAGTACCAGATTGCCCCTGGCCCTCTGGGCAGCGCCCTGACCCGGTTTGGTGTGCAGGCTGGGGTTACGATTTCGTTTGATACCGAACAGGCCCGTCACCTCAAGACCGGCGGGCTTGAAGGTTCATACAGCGTCGAGGAAGGCCTGGAGCGCTTGCTTGCCAATAGCGGGTTGCAAGCCGAGCGCCAGAGCAACGGGGGTTATGTACTGGTCGCCAGCAACAGTGAAGCCGCGCTGGAGCTGGGGGCCACTCAAGTTGTCACCAACCAGTTGGGTACCGTTACCGAAGGCACCGGTTCCTACACGCCGGGCGCTATCGCCACGGCCACTCGCCTGGTGCTCACACCGCGGGAAACGCCGCAATCGATCAGCGTAATCACCCGCCAGCATATGGATGACTTCGCCCTCGACAATGTTGACGACGTGATGCGCCATACCCCGGGCATTACCGTCTCGGCCTACGACACGGACCGCACCAACTACTACTCGCGTGGTTTTTCGATCAACAACTTCCAGTACGACGGCATCCCCTCCGCCGTCCGCAACGTTGCCTATTCAGCGGGTAATACCCTGAGCGACATGGCTATTTATGACCGTATCGAGGTACTCAAGGGCGCTTCAGGTTTGCTCAGCGGGGCAGGGTCCCTGGGCGGCACCATCAACCTGGTGCGTAAAAAACCCACCCATGATTTTCACGGCCATATCACCGCAGGCGCAGGCTCGTGGGACAACTACCGGACTGAAGTAGACCTCAGCGGCCCATTGACCGAAACCGGTAATGTGCGCGGTCGTGCGGTAGCGGCCTATCAGGACCGGCAATCGTATATCGACCGCTACTCCAACCAGAGTTCGGTGTTCTACGGCATCCTCGAAGTCGACCTGACGCCAGACACCTTGCTGACCGTGGGCGCCGATTATCAGGACAACAAACCCCAGGGCTCCACCTGGTCGGGGAGCTTCCCGCTGTACAACTACGCGGGCGAGATCAACAGCGCCAAACGCTCATTCAGCAACGCCACCGACTGGAGCAGCTGGCAGCAATACACCCGCACGGTGTTCGCGACCCTGGAACAGGACCTGGGCAGTGGTTGGGTGGGCAAGCTGCAACTGGACCACAAGATCAATGGCTACGATGCCCAGCTGGGGGCGATTCAGTTCAACCAGCCTGCGGCTGATGGCACCGCCAATATCAATGCTCAACGTTACAAGGGCGAAACCACCAGCGACGCGGCCGACCTCTATGTCAGCGGCCCCTACGAGTTTCTCGGCCGTGAACACGATTTGGTGTTGGGCGGCTCCATCAGTACCGCCAACTGGAAAGGCAAAGGCTATTGGGACGTGACCTTCTCCACCCCCAATCTGGTGGATTACTTCAACTGGGACGGCCATCTGGCCAAACCTGACTGGGGCAACGCATCTCAAATCAGCGATGACACCGTGCGCCAGACCGGCATGTATGCAACCACGCGCCTGAATGTCACAGATGAGCTGAAAGTGTTTCTGGGCGGGCGGGTGGTCGACTACACCCTTACGGGTACCACCAATACCTATCGCGAAACAGGACGCTTGATTCCCTATGCGGGCATTACTTATGACCTGACCGATTACCTGACGGCCTATGCCAGCTACACCGATGTATTCATGCCCCAGGAGTTCTACAACCTGGATCGCAACAGCAAAATGCTTGACCCAGACGAGGGTGAAAACTACGAGATCGGCCTCAAGAGCGAGTTCTTCGATGGCCGTCTGAACGCCAGCCTGGCGTACTTTGAGGTCAAGGAAAGCAACCGTCCCATCCCCGACGATGCCTGGAACAACCTGCAACCCACCCCGCCCAACTATGCCTTCAAGGGCACTGCGGCTAAAACCAAGGGCTACGAGCTGGAGATATCCGGCGAGCTGAGCCCGGGCTGGAGCCTGCAGGCCGGTTACACGCACAAGGTGGTACGCGATGACAACGGTAAAAAGATCTCGACCTTCGAACCCGAAGACCAACTGAGCTTCTACACCATCTACAAACTGAAGGGCGACCTCAACAAAGTCTCCGTGGGCGGTGGCGCACGCTGGCAGAGCACGGCCTGGCAAGAGATGTTCAACGGCCCCAAGGACAGGTACGAAGACTTCTCGCAAAAGCCCTACTGGGTGGTGGACCTGATGACCCGTTATCAATTCACGGAAAACCTGTCGACCACGCTTAACGTCAACAACGTGTTCGACAAGTATTACTACACCAATATCGGGTTCTATAACTCGGCGATTTATGGCGAGCCGCGCAACTTTATGCTGACCACTCGCTGGGATTTCTGACACGCATATCCAATTGTGGGAGCGAGCCCGCTCGCGAAACTCTTAAAGCCTTCGCGAGCAGGCTCGCTCCCACCTGTTTTACCCTCCAACAGATGACACCACATCATCTGTCCCATGAAAAACCATCCTTTGTCAGCCTACGGAGATGTAACCTCTAATTGCCGGAAGCAAAGTGACGACGATCACTTATTTCAACAATAAAAGCGCTTCCCGGAGCACCTCCCATGCACAGCGGTCCCACTCTTTTGCTGGTGTTGTTTTGCGCCATCGCGCTGATCATTTTCCTTATCGTCAAAGTCCGCGTTCATGCCTTTCTGGCCTTGACCGCTGCGAGCTTTGTGGTGGGAATCGGGTCAGGCATGCCGTTGGTAAAAATTGCTTCGTCGTATGAAGCCGGTGTCGGCGGAACCCTCGGGTTTCTGGCAACGATCATTGGCCTGGGCGGGATTCTGGGCAAGATGCTGGAGGAGTCCGGCGGTGCGGAGCGCATCGCTCAGACGCTGTTGAACACCCTGGGCAAGGACCGCGCTTCGTGGGCGATGATGCTCGTCGGATTTATCGCAGGCATCCCGGTGTTTTTCGAGGTGGGGTTCGTGCTTCTGATTCCGCTGATTTATGTAGTGGCCAAAGAGACTCGCATCAACCTGCTGTACTTGGGCGTACCTCTGGCGGTGTCGCTGATGACGGTGCATTGCATGTTGCCGCCACACCCTGCTGCGATGGCGATCACCGGGATGCTGGGCGCCGATGTCGGCAAAGTAATCATGTACGGTCTGATTGTCGCGCTGCCGACCGCCATGATTGCCGGGCCGCTGTGGGTCAAACTGGTGTGCAAGACCGAAGCACCAGCCACTCAGGAAGCTTTTTTGAACGAGCATTGCGATGACAGCAAAACCCGCGACCTGCCAGGCCTAGGCGTCACCCTGCTGACCATCGCCCTGCCGTTGCTGCTGATGGTCGGTAAAAGTTTCGCTGCCGGCCTTCCCCATGAATCCACCGCATTCAGCGTGATTTCGTTTATGGGCACCCCGCTGATCGCACTGTCGATTGCCGTGGTATTCGCTTATTGGGCACTGGGCTTGCGCCGCGGTTTGACCATGGCCGACCTGCTGGCTTACACGCAAAAGAGTTTTCCGCCGCTGGCCAGTATCCTGCTGATCATCGGTGCCGGCGGGGCATTCAATGGCATTCTGATCGACAGTGGCGTGGGTAGCGCGCTGTCCGCCTCGTTGACCCAATTGAATATGAACCCCATCGTGCTGGCCTGGCTGGTGGCCGGTTTGATGCACTTCGCGGTCGGCTCGGCAACAGTGGCCATGATCAGCGCCGCAGGCATGGTATTGCCTATGCTGGGAGCTCACCCCACCGTGAGCAAGGTGATCATCTGCATCGCCATCGGCGCCGGAGCCATGGGCTGGACCCATGTCACGGATTCGGCCTTCTGGGTGGTCAAGGAGTACCTGGGTGTATCCCTGACCGACGCCCTGAAAACCTTTACCACCGCCACCGTACTGGCTTCATCGATCGCGCTGGGGCTGACCCTGCTGCTGTCGCGCTTTGTTTGATTCAAACCGTATATTCAGACTTATCGTTTAAAGGACCCCGCCATGATTTTGGGCAGAACACTTGAAAACTGGTGCGCCAGCTTCCCGCTGATCCGCGAACTGGTCGCGTTGCAAGAAACCACCTGGTTCAACCCCGGGGTGGCACCGGTAGCGCAGGCGCTTGGCGATACAGGCCTGACCAGTGCCGACGTGGCCGATGCCAGCGCACGCCTTGGGCGGTTTGCTGCCTACCTGCGGGTTGCCTTCCCTGAGACAGAGGACAGTGCTGGCATTATCGAGTCGGACATCCTGCCCCTGACGCATTTGCAGCCGTTGCTCGGCGAGCGTTACGGGCAAAGCCTCAATGGCGCGCTGTGGCTCAAGCGCGACAGCCATCTGCCCATCTCCGGCTCGATCAAGGCCCGCGGCGGGATCTATGAAGTGCTCAAGCATGCCGAAGACCTGGCCCTGGCCGGTGGCCTGATTAAGCTCGACGACGACTACGCGCTGCTGCACAGCGACAAGGCCCGGGCCTTTTTTGGCCAGTACAAAATCGCCGTCGGCTCCACCGGCAATCTCGGCATGTCGATCGGCATCATGGGTGCTGCGCTGGGCTTTCAAGTGACCGTGCATATGTCAGCCGATGCCCGGCAATGGAAGAAAGACAAGCTGCGCTCCCACGGCGTTACTGTGGTGGAGTACGAAAGCGATTACAGCGTGGCCGTGGCCCAGGGTCGCCAGCAGGCTGAGTCCGACTCGAGTTGCCATTTTGTCGACGATGAAAACTCGGTCAATCTGTTCCTCGGCTACGCAGTGGCCGGCGAGCGTTTGAAACAGCAGTTCGCGGCGGCGCAAATCACCGTGGATGCCCAGCATCCCCTGTTTGTGTACCTGCCCTGCGGTGTGGGGGGCGCTCCCGGCGGCGTGGCTTTCGGCCTCAAGCTGGCCTTTGGTGATGCAGTGCATTGCATCTTCGCCGAACCGACCCACTCGCCCTGCATGCTGCTGGGTGTGTACACCGGGATGCACGACGAAGTCAGCGTGCAGGATTTCGGCATCGATAACGTCACCGCCGCAGACGGCCTCGCCGTGGGCCGCGCTTCCGGCTTTGTCGGCAAGGCCATGCAGCGCATGCTCGACGGCTTCTACACCGTCAGCGACGAGGAAATGTACAGCCTGCTGGCCCTGATGGAACGCAGTGAAGGCTTGCGCCTTGAGCCTTCCGCACTGGCAGGTGTGCCAGGTATTGCCCGGGTACTGGGCGAGCAGCAAGGCTATCTGGCCCGCGCTGGCCTGAGCCCGCAGGCCATGGCCAACGCCACCCACCTGGTGTGGGCAACGGGAGGAAATATGGTGCCTGCGGCCGAGATGGACGCCTATCTGGCCAAGGGTCGTGAGTTACTGGGCTGACTCAGGCGTAAAGCGGATGTGGCAAGATGGACTCATTGCCACATTCTGCAAGAAGTCGGCCTTTGGCTTGAGGGCAAACTACCGTGCTTAATCTTCCTCCCCGCATCAGCTCACGGCTCAACAGCAGCCAGTTCGCCAACCTTCATACCTTTCTGGTGGCCGCCCGACACCTGAGTTTTGCCCGCGCTGCGCAGGAACTTTGCCTGACCGCCAGCGCCGTCAGCCACCGCATCAGCCGGCTGGAAACGGCGTTGAATATGAAGCTGTTCCAGCGCCTTACCCGCCAGGTCAGCCTGACTGACGAAGGCGAGCGAATTTTCGAAATTCTGCAAAGTGCGATGGGGGAATTGTCCGAAGCCCTTGAACGCTCGTCACAGCCAGAAATTGCCGGAGCCATTGCGCTCTATGCCAGGCCATCGGTGGCCCAATGCTGGCTGGTGCCCCGGCTGGCCGACTTTATCGAGCGCTATCCGCTGGTCTCACTGGACCTGCGGGTGGGCAATGACAATGTCGACTTTCGCACACGCAAAATAGATCTGGCCTTGTACTACGCCAACGGCGAATTCCCCGGCCTCACCAGCCAGCGGCTGATGCGCGAATGCATGGCGCCGGTGTGCAGCCCGGAATATGCGCAGCGTCACCGTCTGCACGAAAACCCGCAAAATCTGAGCAACTGCACCACCCTGCACGACTCCCTGGCCTGGGACCATGCCGCCTATGATGCCGAGTGGACCCTGTGGGCCGAACAACACAACCTGCTCGCGGAACTGCCCAAACGTACCCTGACCTTCGACCGTTCGGACCTGTGCGTCACGGCCGCTATGAGCCACGCGGGGATCGCCATCGGGCGCCAGCAACTGGTGCAAAAACGTGTTGATCGCGGCGAACTGGTGCTGCCTTTTGGCGGTTTCAGGCAGTACGGTCACTATGATTATTATCTGGTGCACCCACCGCTCAATGTGGTGCCCAAGCGCTTGCAGGTGTTTATGAACTGGTTGCACATGTGCGCTCAGGAACAGACGATTGAGCAACGGCCAAACTGACCCTGATGGTGGTGTTCGGCGCCTGTACGAACGCTACATGACCACCTGCGTTTTGCACGATCTGACGCACAATCGCCAGCCCCAACCCGGTACCTTCGCTGCTTTGCCGGCCCTTGCGAAAGCGCAGGAACATGGCTTCGCGCTCCTCTGGCGCAATACCCTGCCCCTGGTCGCTGACCTCCAACTGCAAGTGCCCGGCCACCTTGCGCAGGGTCACCTGAACAGTGCCCATGCCGTGGACCAGCGCGTTTTCCAGCAGGTTGCCCAAAGCTTCACGCAACTGATCGGGATTGCCCCGGCATTCGCAACCTGCGGTGATATCCACCTCGATTACCCGACCACTGGCCTCAAAGAGCGGTAACAGCGCGGCACAGACTTCGCGAGTGAGACGCGAGAGATGGGTGCGCTGCTGCCCGTTATGGCCTTGGGCGGCCTCGCCTTCCTGACGCGCCAGTTCCAGTAGCTGAGTCACCAAACGGCGCATCTGGCGCATTTCCATGTCCAGCGCAGGCCACTCGACCTGCCCTGTGCGCCGGGCTGCTTGCAAGCGCAAATCCAGCACGGTCAACGGCGTGCGCAGTTCATGGGCTGCGTCGGCCACGAAACGCCGTTCGGCAGTGTAGGCCGCAGCCAAACGATCAAGCGCCGTATTGGCCGCAGCCGCCAGGGGCTGGATTTCACTCGGCAGGTTGTCCAGCGGGATACGTTGTTCTGGGTTTGCCGGCCCGATACTGCGCGCCAACTTGGCCGCCACCCGCACCGGACGCAAGGTCCAGTGCAGCAATAAAAGGATCAGACCCAATGACAGCAAACCGATAGGTACCATCATCACCAGGCTCTGGCGCAAGCGGGCCGCCAGCAGGTTGCCAATCACTTCGCGCTCAAGATTGTCCTGCTTGGCCACCATCAATATGGCACCGTCGGGCAACTCCACCGGCACGCTGACCACCCGCCCGCTGAAAGCGCTCCAGCGCATCCAGCCCGGGTTCGCACCTGGCTGCTTGAGCCGACGGGGATGTTTGAGGTTTTCGGACTTCCACAACAATCGACCATCGGCCGAGTACAACGAATAAGACAGTTCGCCACCGGCATAGTGGCGCGGCAGGCTGGCAGGGTCGCTGTCCACCCGAAAACCATCGGCAATCACCTGCGCTTCAATAGTCATTACCCCGCGGCGCAATTCGTCGCGGGTGCCATACAGGTAAATCGCCAGGTTGCCAAAACCCAGGGCGAACACCAGCAGCATGGCGGTCAACAGCCGCCAGCGCAGGCTGCGCTTAATCATGGGCGGGATCGAGGTTAAGCAAGCGATAGCCCAGCCCGCGTACGGTCTCGATCCGGCTATGAGCACCCGCCTCAGCGAGTTTGCGCCGTAGTCGTGAGACCAGTGCTTCGATGGCATTCAGGGTCACAGGCTCATTGAAGGCATACAGCCGCTCTTCGAGTTGCTCCTTGATCACGATACGCGGTGCGATGCGCAGCATTTCTTCCAGCAGCATGGCTTCGCGTCGGGCCAGCACCAGCACCTCGGGGTGGCCATCCACGCTCAAGTGCCGGGTTTCAGGCTCGAATGTCAGATTGGCGCAGCGCAACAAGGTACTGACACGGCTTCCGGGACGGCGCAAGACTGCGCGCAATCGCGCCTCCAGTTCCTGCATGTCGAAGGGTTTGAGAATGTAGTCGTCCGCGCCTGCATTCAGCCCGTTGACCCGGCTTTGCAGGGCATCCCGCGCAGTCAGGATGATGCACGGCAAATCGGCATTGGCGCTGTGCTGACGCATGGCCAGCAGCGACATGCCGTCCATGTCCGGCAAGCCAAGATCCAGGATCATCGCGTCATAGCTGCCGACTTCCAGCAAAGCCTGGGCCGTGCGCCCATCTTCGGCGCCATCCACGGCAAATCCGGCTTGCAGCAGATGCTCGATCAGCAAACCGCGCAGTGCCCGGTGATCCTCAACAACCAGCACTTTCATTTACTTCAATCCACAAAAAGGTCAGCCACGACGATAAAAAACGGCGCAGCGGGAAATCAACGAGGGCTCGTCAGGTTCCGGTCAGGTTGAGCTGGCAACATTCGCAAACAAGAAACGCAACTGAGACAGCTTATTATTTTCATTTGCGCAATAGCAAGAATCCCAGGAACGCTGTTTATGAACTGCCACCGCTGCAGCACCGTTGCCCCCTCTCCTTTTGCCCGCAAGCCTCTGGCTATTTTTACCGCACTGGTCAGCCTTGGCCTGCCCCTGACGGCAGTTTGCGCCGATGAAGAAGAACTACCTTCCGGGGCAACGGCCAATGCCGCGCCACTGGAGGTCGGCTCAACGGTGGTTACGGCTTCGGGCTTCAGCCAGGACGTGCGCGATGCACCCGCCAGCATCTCGGTGATTACCCGCGAAGAGCTGGAAAACAAGCAGTTCCGCTCACTTGCCGATGCCGTTCGCAATGTTGAAGGCGTGAGCATCATCGGCGGTGACAAGGGCGAGATTTCCATTCGCGGCATGGAGTCCAGCCACGTCCTGATCCTGATTGACGGTCGTCGCCAGAACACCAGCCAGGTCACGCTCAAGGGCGGCACCTCCGAAGGCCTGGGCATGAACTGGATACCGCCCGTCGAAGCGATTGATCGTATTGAGGTGGTGCGCGGCCCGATGTCCACGCTCTACGGCTCCGAAGCACTGGGCGGGGTGATCAACGTCATCACTCGCAAAGTGGCGCGGCAATGGTCAGGGTCGGTATCCGCGGACCACACCTTCCAGGACAGCTCCAAAGCAGGTGACAGCACGCAACTGGACGGGTACGTGTCCGGTCCGCTGGTCGAAGACCGTCTCGGCATTCAGCTCTGGGGCTACGACAAGCAACGCGACGAGGACAAAATCCTCAACGGCTTCTCCAAATCGACCCGCCACAGCGGCACCGCACGCCTGTGGCTGACCCCTGATGAGCAACAGGAGTTCATGCTCGAAGTCGGCCGCACCGAGCAGGAGTTCTGGAACAACCCGGGCAAAAGCCTGGCGCCTACAGCCGCGAAAAACAACAACCAGTACACCCGCGATACTTATGTTTTGGCCCACACCGGCAACTGGGATTTCGGTACTACCGATATCAGCCTGTATCGCGAAGAAGCGACCCGCGCCAGCGATGTCCAGACCGGCAATCAGAGCGTCACGCCTGAAGTCACCAACTCGGTATTCGAAAGCAAAATCAGCCTGCCGTTTGACCGCAACGTCTTTGTTGCCGGCGCCCAGTGGAAAAAAGACGAGCTGGAGGCGGACGGTTATTACGCCAGCCCGCAGGGTGCTGGGATTGGCACTTCGATGACAGAAAAATCGCTGTTCGCCGAGAACGAATGGAGCGTGACTGACAGCTTCAGCCTGACCACCGGTATTCGCATGGACGACAACGAGTTCTTCGGTCGCCATTGGACACCACGCTTTTACGGCGTATGGCGCCTCAATCCGGACTGGACGCTAAAAGGCGGCGTGGCCAAGGGCTTCAAGTCGCCGACCATCACCCAGACCAACCCCAATATCGGCCTGCCGCAACGCGGTGGTGCTTACACCTGGGGCAACCCGGATTTGAAACCGGAAGAAAGCGAAAACCGCGAAATCGGCCTTTACTACGACGCCGGTGGAAAATTCAGCGGTAATGTCACGCTGTTCGACACCGACTACGAAAACAAGATCGCCAACACCGGCACCCGCCAGCTGTACTACCCGGACGGCAGCCCGGTACCTGCAGACCCGATCACCGGGCGCATCTACAGCACCTATTTCAATATCACCGGTGCCACGGTGCGCGGCATCGAGACCGCTGCCCGTTATCGCTTCAACGACCGGGTGCAGCTCAAGGGCGAGTACACCTACCTGCACTCCAAAGTGTCCAGCGGCGAGGCAACCATTCTAGGCTTTGGCTACCCACTGGCCGAGGGCCAGCCCCTGGTGGCCACGCCCAAGCACTCTGGCAGCGCGACGCTGGACTGGCAAATCATCGACTCGGTTTCCAGCTTCGCCACCGTCAGCTATCGCGGTGAAGAAACCAGCATTGCCTGGGGTCAGGGCGGCGCCGTGTCACAAAGCGAGCAAGCCATCACTACCGTGGATGTGGGCGCCACCTGGCAAGCTACCCAGGATCTGTCCTTGAGCCTGGTCGGCTATAACCTGACCAATCAGGTCAGGGAGCAGGATGTGGACTCCGATTATTCCTATGCCGAAGACGGCCGACGCTTTTGGGTCAAAGCCAACTATACGTTCTGACCCTGAACCGGGCTGCGCGCCCAAGGTATTCATATGAGCGATGCCCTTAATCCTGCGCCGCAGACGGCCTACCGTCTGGCCATTGCCGCACGCACCGTACTGGCCATTTTTGGCAGTTACCTGTTTGCCGCCTTGGCGGCGGCGAGCCTCAGTCTGTTGCTGCCCGGGCCTCGGGCGCAGGCAGTGCTGAGCGCCACCATGCTGGCCTTTGCGCTGTATTGCGCGATGGCAATCTGGGCATTTAGCGCCGCATCTGCAATCCGGGCCTGGCTTGTTGCCTTGGCTTGCTGCGTGCCGCCGGCCCTCCACCTGCTGCTGCGGGAAGTCATGCCATGAAGGCCCTCGGTTTTCGTCAGGCCAACGCCTGGCTGCACACATGGGTCGGGCTGTTACTCGGCTGGTTGCTGTATGCCGTGTTCCTGACCGGTACCCTGAGTTTTTTTCAGGAAGAAATCACGTTCTGGATGAAACCTGAACTGCACGCCTCTGTGCCCGACAACCAGACCGCGCAGCGCCTTGCGCAAGCCATGCAAAGCCTGGCGCCCAACGCTGCGCAATGGACCCTCACCCTGCCCGGCGAACGCAATGCCGGGGCGCAGGCACAGTGGTTCGACATCGGCCAGCCGGTCGTCAAAAGGGGCGGCCAAAGCGTGGCCCTGGATGCGGGCACGGCCGAACCGGTGACCCCGCGGGAAACCCGTGGCGGCGGTTTTCTTTATCGTTTTCACTTTGAGCTGTACGGCATGCCGCGAGTGCTGGCGCGCTGGATCGTCGGTATTGCGACCATGGTGATGCTGGTGGCGATTGTCAGCGGGGTGATCACCCACAAAAAAATCTTTAAGGAGTTCTTCACTTTTCGTCCACGCAAGGGACAACGCTCATGGCTGGACGCGCACAATGCCACTGCAGTGCTGGCCCTGCCGTTTCACTTGATGATCACTTACAGCGGTTTGTTGCTGCTGATGTTTATGTTGATGCCCTGGGGCGTTGAAAGCGCCTATCGCGGTGATACCCAAAAGTTCTTCAACGAAAGCGGCGGACGCGGTGCCCGTACTGCGCCAGCAATGGGTGCAGGCGATCAGCCATTGGGCGAGCAGGTGCCACTGACGGACGTTGCCCCCCTGCTGGCCCAGGCCGAGCAGCGCTGGCCCCGAGGAGTCAGCAGCATCAGCGTGACCCGGTCCGGCACATCGGATGCCGTCATCGAACTGCGTGAACGCGGTGGCGACAGCCTGATCGACCGGGGCAACAGCGAACGGCTGCGTTTTGACGGTGTGAGTGGTGCTTTGTTGAACAGCCCACCCGCCCCTGCGATCAGCACGCCCAACGCAATCTATAACGTGTTTTCCAGCCTGCACCTGATCCGCTTTGCCGGTGCTCCGCTGCGCTGGTTCTTCTTTATCAGCGGGGTCGTGGGTACGGCAATGATTGCCACCGGGCTGGTGCTATGGGTGGTCAAACGCCTGCCGGAACGGCAGAAACTGTGGCGCACACCCATCGGCCATCGTCTGGTCGAGGTGCTCAATGTCGGCACTGTTGCGGGTCTGCCGCTGGCCATTGCCGCCTATTTTTGGGCTAATCGGTTATTACCCGTGGACATGACCCAGCGCAGCGCCTGGGAAATTCGCAGCTTCTTTATCATCTGGTTGCTGTGCCTGGTTCATCCACTGCTGCGCAGCCACAAACGAGCCTGGCTTGAACAGCTCTGGGTAGCTGCAGGGTTATTTGCAGCCTTGCCGCTGTTCAGTTTCGGCCTTGCACACAGCCATCTGCTGGCCAGCCTTGCACAGGGCCAATGGTTGCTGGCGGGCATGGACCTGACCTTGCTCGCCAGTGCAGCGCTGCTTGGCTACGCGGCCTGGAAACTCAACCGCCATCAACCGCTGCAACGGCCACAGCGCCAACCGCGTACGGTCAACACCCGACAAGAGAGCGCAGCATGATCTGGATATGCCTGGCGTTGAGCTTCAGTGGTTTCAGCGCACTCAGCCTGAGTACCGAGCGCCATCATGGGCAGGTGTTTGCAGACAAAGGCAGCCCGTTCAAGCGCCAGCTATTGCGCCTGCTGGGCTGGCTGCTGCTGGTTGGCGCGGTGATCCCCGGCGTTATCGAACTGGGCCCGTCAGTGGGTATCGCCTTGTGGGCGGCAGTGCTCAGCGTTGCGGCTGGCGGGCTGGTGATATTGCTGACATACCGGCCGCGCCTGATCGTGCCGCTGGCCGTTGCAGGGCCTTCAATGGCATTGGCGGTTTGGGTATTTTAGAACGCGTTATTTGTGCGCGAAGTTTTCTATTTTTACCTGACCATCCGGGAAAGTCGCGATGATTTCCAGCTCGCCGCCCATGGCTTGAATGTAATTACGCAACGTACTGACATACATGTCAGTGCGCCGCTCCATTTTGGAAACTGCCGCCTGGTTGATATTCAGCGCTTTGGCCAGTGTCTCCTGGCTCAGCGCCTGAGCTTTGCGCAACTCGTGCAAAGGCATTTCCTGCAAATGCTGATGGTATAAAGCCTGGGTTTGCTCACGCGCCTCTGGGGACATGCGCGCTTCAAGTTCGGCAAATTTTTTAGCCATTTTCCTGGCCCTCTTCAATCAGTGTCTGCAAATGGACTTCGTAGAGAATTTCCGCCAAAGGGACATTCTCTTCATACCATCGGTCGTGACCGGTCTTGTCACCGCCCGTCAACAGCAAGGCGCAGCGGCGTGGGTCAAAGGCATAAAGCACCCGGTAGGGGCGACCTCCATGCTGCACGCGTAGTTCGCGAAGGTTACCGTAGCGTGCCCCCTTGATATCGCTGCAATGGGGGAAGCGCAGGGCCGGACCGAGCAGCTCTAGCAATTTGACACTGGCCGCCACGCTGACCTGTTCCTTTTCACTGAGCGTTTCCCACCATAGGCCAAATTCGTCGGTGTACTCAACGTTCCATGTCATGCTCAAAATATTCCACCAAAGGAATATAATCTCAAGGGAATAATCTTAAACACTTCCGATAATGGCCAACTAGTTCTCGGTCCAACCCAAGTGTGAGTGATGGTTTCATCCGGATGCGTTCCTCACGCCGCGGTTAATCGCGGCCAAAAAAAACGCCCCGAACCAGTCGGGGCGTTTTTATTCAGATGTCCAACCTGTTCAACAGGTCGGTAGCATCAGAAAATGCTGATCGGGTAATCAACAAATACACGTACTTCGTTGCCGCCCACGTTGTACTCGCTGGCGTTGTTCGATACGCGCAACCACGAGCCACGCAGACGCACGCTCAGGTCTTTGACCGGGCCGCTTTGTACGACGTACTTGGCCTGGTTGAAGATTTCGCGCTCGGTACCACGGCCACGGTCGGAACCGTCGTCGATGTTGGTGCCGCGCACGTAGGCGATGTTGTAGGTCAGACCCGGAATACCAACGGCACCGAAGTCGAAGCCATAACCCAGCTGCCACGAACGTTCGTCCTTGGCATTGAAGTCGGACCAGTAGGAGTTGGCCAGCAGGATGGTGTTGCCACCGTCGCCCACGCCGCCTGCGTTGCGATAGCGGCCGTACGGGTAGCCGATTTCGCCGGTGCTGCTCTGGTACGCCAGGGTCACCGTGTGCGCGCCGAAAGCGTAGGTGCTTGCCAGGCTCCAGATCTTGTTGTCCTGGCCGTCAACCTTCAGCACGTCACGGGCGTAGTCTTCTTTTACGTGAGTACGGTAGCCGTTGAAATCAAACGTCAGGGACTGTTTGTCTTGCAGCGGGATTGCGTAGGTTACGCCCACGTATTGCTTGTTCAGCTCGTCTTCCATCTCGGAGCCGTACAGGGACGCCGACAGGTTGTCGGTGAACTTGTAGCTACCGCCGAACACGTTGATGCTTTTCAAGTCACCGCTGTCGCGTGCTTCAGCACTTTTACGCGACTCTGCAGTGAAACGACCGACGTTGATTTCCAGACCGTTGATCTCCTTGGAGGTCAACAGGGTACCGGTGAAGCTTTCCGGCATCAGACGCGAATTGTCATACATCAACACCGGCAGCGCAGGCATTTGATCGCCGTACTTGAGCACAGTGTTGGACACGCGAACCTTCACCGCAGCGCCAGCCTTGGCGATGTCGTCAGCCGCTTTACCGCTGGCGCCCTGCTTGAAGAAATCGATACCGCCCGCGCCGCTGTTGCCGCGACCGCCATCCAGACGCAGTGCATAGATGCCGAAAGCATCCACACCCACACCTACGGTGCCCTGGGTGAAGCCCGAAGTGAATGTGCCGAGGAAACCCTGGCCCCATTCAGCTTTGTCTTGTTGGTGGTTTTTGTAGTCACGGCTGATGTAGGCGTTGCGCGCCAGTACATTGAGGTGGCTGTCTTCTACAAAACCTTTTGCGTCAGCTTGATCGTTAGCCATAGCCTGGGTAGCACTGAGTACGCCCAGAGCGAGAAGACCTATCCGTTTGTTCAACATATTATTTTCCTTATTTCTGAATAGAAGCGCGCTGTGGGGTTCAAGCTGAAACATTGAGTGGTGGTTGCTTCACATAAACAAAAAGACCCGCACGAAGACTGTGTGCAGGTCTTTCGAAAAGTTGGTGTATGGCTTATCGCCACAGGCGTTGGCAGGGATCCTAGCTGCCGTGAAGGCGAGGTGTCAATTTCGTGAAAAATTTGTTAATTGCCAAGGCTTTTCAAAGCTTTGACCGAAGTGTCAGAAATTGTTACTGACAACCATCCAGGCCACAGGCTGGCGCTGAAACGATTGTGTCTGTACCGGTGACGCCAGCGCACTGGCGCAACCAGGCAGCAAAAGCTTCAGGCTTGCCCAAATACGGCCCAAGGTCGATCACCTGATACTGGCCGGACTGCTCCAGTACAACAGTCGGAAAGCCCTGCCCAGCAACCCGGGACAACAATGCCCGGCTGGCCTTGAAGTGGGCCTGCGTTACATCGCCGCTCATCGCAGCGTAAGCGGCGCGGAATGCATCGACATCCAGGCCCATTTCGGTCGCCACTGCCAGCAATACGTCTTTATCGGCAATCCGCCGCCCTTCTGCGTAATGCGCCGTTTGCAGGCGCCCCAACAGCTCCAGGCCGCGCCCGGCCAATTGTTCGGCAACCAGCACGGCGGTGGTCGGCGGCGCCGAATCGAATACTGCCGTGGTGTCGCGCAGCAAGCCTTCGAAGTACCCCTCGCCAAATGGTTGCCCGGTGCATTGGGCTATGCGCTGGTCATGGGGCATCACGTAATCGCGCAGTTGCGCCGACACAGCTCGGCGATGTGCGCCTGCCATCATCCCGCCACCGTGGGCCACGATCGGCAAAATATCGCGCGCGGCGTCGATCAGCGGCTTGGCGCCATAGCACCAGCCGCACAGGGGGTCGTAGATGTAATGCAGGACAGGTGTAGCGGTCATGTAGGGCTCCGGGTCATCACTAAAACAGAACGCCAGCCTAGTCTTGCAGGGCCAGGGGAAAAACATCGGTATGCCTTTTAGTGTGTTGCGCGAACCGGGCGAATCAGGTGCTGTAAGGGCTGCAGGGCAGAGAAATAAACAGAAACATATTTGCAGGGCGCGCTATTGGTAATTCTTAACACAAGGCAACAAGAACCATTACCATTCACGCCCTAAAAATATAACGACCCTCTCAACCGCCCGGACACCCCTCAACCATGCTCTCCCCCTGCCGTTTAACACCCTTGAATCTGGGGCTGTGTGCCTTGCTGTACGCCGGATTCAGTAACGCCACCACTGTGCTCCCGGAGCTGTCGATCAGCGCCAGCGAAGCTGAGGCCGATAACCCACGGGTCAAGGATGTCACCACCGCGACTCGCACCTCGACTCCGGCGCGTTATGTGCCGCAAGCCATCGACTCGGTAAAAACCAGCAACGTCCTTGATTACGGCATCAACAGCATCGGCGAAGCCCTGAGCGGGATTCCCAACGTCAGCAGCACTGCCGATACCCGTTTTGACAGCCTGCGCATCCGCGGCTTTGACGCCAGCAACGACTTTTATCTGGACGGTATTCGCGACGACAGCCAATACGTACGCGACCTGCACAATATCGAGCGTATTGAAGTGCTCAAGGGCCCGGCGGCCGTGCTGTATGGCCGTGGCAGCCAGGGCGGGATCATCAACCGCGTCAGCAAGATGCCCCAGTCCGGCCGCCAGTCGAGCATTCAGGCCCAGGGCGGCAGCGAGGATTTGCGCAGCCTGTATGCCGACCTTAGCGCTGACCCGAGTGACACCGTGAGCCTGCGCCTGAACATGGGCAACGAAGACAAAAACAGCTTTCGCGATCACGTCAGCGGTAACCGTCAGCTGTTCGCGCCATCGATAAGCTGGCAAATTACTCCCGACCTGAACTGGCTGGTGCAATACGAATACAACCGCTACAACCGTACCCCGGATCGCGGCATTCCGAGCATCGACGGGCGCCCGGCGGATGTCAGCCGTGGCACCACCTACGGCGGGCAAAACGATTTTATCGACGATAAAGTCCAGAACCTGCGCTCGCGCCTGAGCTATGAACTGAGCGACAACTGGCAACTGCGCCATACCCTCGGCGTGTTCAAGCTCGACAGCCAGTTCGAAAACACCTACCTGACCGGCTACGACCCGAAAATCAACAAGGTCAACCGCCAGAGCTGGCAGCAGGACATGACCACCCGCAATATTTTCAACAACCTCGAAATCGAAGGCGGCTTTGACACCTTTGGCCTGGAGCACCGCCTGCTGACCGGGCTGGAACTCGGCAGCCAGCGCCGCGACCCCAAACTCTACAAAGCCGGGGGCGTACCGCCAGTAGATGTGTACAACCCCGATCGTAGCCTGCGCCCGACCGGGCCGATGGTAATTTCCAGCGACAACCACACCGAAGTCGAGAGCCAGGGCCTGTATGTCCAGGACCAGCTTCGCCTCAACGATCAATGGCAGGTACTGGCCGGCTTGCGTTACGACCGCTTTAACGTCGAGACCACCAACCATCTCAGGCCCTTGATCCCGACCGAAGAACGCCAAAGCCACAGCACCAGCCCGCGCCTTGGCGTGGTCTGGACGCCGCTGCAAAACCACTCGTTCTACGCCTCGTGGACCAAGACCTTCTCACCGGTGGGCGGCGGCCTGATCGGCATCACCCCCGGTGCTGCAGGCAACACCAACGACCTGAGTCCGGAGCTGACCAAGCAAAAGGAAATCGGCGTCAAAAGCGACTGGCTGGATGACCGTCTGAGCACCACCCTGGCGGTGTATGAGCTGGAACTCTACAACCGCCGCACCAAGGACCCGGACGACCCGACCATCACCCTGCTCTCCGGCCTGCAACGCTCACGCGGCATCGAACTGACCGCCAGCGGCAAGCTGGGCGGCAACTGGTACATGCGCGGCGGCGTGGGTGTGCAGGATGCAACGGTGGTCAAGGACAACAACGGGCTTGAGGGCAAACGCATCAATGGCGTGGCCAAGCACAATGGCAGCCTGTTTATTACCTGGAAGCCGGAGATGGGCTGGTACGCCGAAACGGGCCTGACCCTGGTGGGCCAGCGTTATGCCGATAACCAGAACACCGTGGTATTGCCGGGCTACGGGCGCTGGGATGCGTTGGCGGGGTATCGCGAAAAAGACTGGGATGTGAGCGGTGCGCTGACCAACCTGACCGACCGTTACTACTATGCGTCGGCCACCAGCGCCGCGCAGATCATGCCGGGCGAGCCGCGCAGCCTGGTGATGACGGGGACGTACAAGTTCTGAATAAGTACTGACCCTGTGGGAGCGGGCTTGCTCGCGATTGAATCACTGCGGTATGTCAGACAGACCGCAGCGCATTTATCGCGGGCAAGCCCGCTCCCACATCCCTCAGATTTTGTACGGCGCAGGCTGCTGCTGGGTCAGGCAATGGATATTGCCACCACCCAGCAGCAACTCACGACCCGGCACCATCACCACTTCGTGCTGCGGGAAAATTTTCTGCAGAATGTCTTTTGCCTGCGCATCCATAGGGTCATTAAAGCTCGGTGCGATGATGCCACCGTTGACGATCAGAAAGTTCACATAGGAACCGGCCAGACGCTCAGTCGGATTACGGTCCTGGCTGCCAGCCACTTTATCAACACCGTCACACTCTTCCTGGGTCGCATACATCGGCCCCGGGATCGGCATTTTGTGCACCACAAACGGCCGCCCCTTGGCGTCAGTGCTGGTCGCCAACACCTTCATCGCCGCATGGCAGCGCACGTAGTTAGGGTCACGCTCGTCGTCAGTCCAGGCCAGCAATACCTCACCCGGAGCAACGTAGCAGCAGAAGTTATCCACATGGCCGTCGGTTTCGTCGTTGAACAGGCCGTCCGGCAGCCAGATGATCTTGTCCACAGCCAGATGCGAGCGCAGCACGTCTTCGATTTCTTCGCGTGACAGATGCGGGTTGCGGTTGCGGTTCATCAGGCATTCGGCCGTGGTGATCAGCGTGCCTTCACCATCGACGTGGATTGAGCCGCCTTCAAGCACAAAACCTTCGGTGTAGTAACGCGGGCAACGTTCGATTTCCAGTACCTTGCTGCCCACTTGCTGGTCACGGTTCCACGGGAAGTACAAACCACCGTCGAAGCCGCCCCAAGCGTTGAAATCCCAGTTTACGCCGCGCACTTCGCCACTGCGGTTGATCACGAAGGTCGGACCGCTGTCGCGTACCCAGGCATCGTCGCTGGATATTTCGACCACACGAATATTCGGCACATCGAGCTGAGCGCGGGCGTTTTCGTACTGGGCTGCCGATACCCCGACGGTCACCGGTTCAAAACGCGCAATGGCCTTGGCCACAGCCGCGTGCGCCGCCTGTGCCGGCTTGCCGCCCAGGCGCCAGTTGTCCGGACGTTCAGGCCAGATCATCCACGTCTGGGTCTGCGCAGCCCATTCGGCAGGCATGTAAAAGCCGTCAGCGCGCGGCGAACTGTGCAAAGTGGTCATCTGGACTCCTGGAAAACGTCTTGGGTTTTGAGTGCGAAACAAACAGGACAGTGGACGCAGCTCAGCTTTGCGTCAACGGCGAGCACACTTATAGCCGATAAATATCGACAACAAAAACACTTTATAAGTTTCAACGCGTATTTAAACCGTGAATAAACAGATATTAATCTGCATTTTTATCCCTACCGCTATTTTCCCGACAGCTCCCACTTGCACCCCCCGCCGCATCCCCACAAGCTATACCTCATACGTTTAAGTGCCTTCAGGGAATAAGGAATCACCACATGCGCATTTTAGTCACCGGCGGCGCCGGTTTTATTGGTTCAGCGTTGATCCGTCATCTGATCAAAAATACCGGGCATGAAGTGCTCAACCTCGACAAGCTGACCTACGCCGGTAACCTGGAATCGCTGCAAAGCATTGCCACCGATACCCGCTACGAATTCGTGCAGGCCGATATCGTCGATCAGGCAGCGGTCAGCGCGATCATTGCGCGTTTCCAGCCGCAGGCGATCATGCACCTGGCGGCCGAGTCACACGTTGACCGCTCCATCGATGGCCCGTCGGACTTTATCCAGACCAATATCGTCGGTACCTACAGCCTGCTGGAAGCCACCCGCGCTTACTGGTTGACCTTGCCTGAGCCGGAAAAAAGCGCATTTCGCTTCCACCATATTTCCACCGACGAAGTGTATGGCGACCTGCACGGCGTCGACGATCTGTTCACCGAGACTACCCCCTACGCGCCAAGCTCGCCGTACTCGGCCAGCAAGGCGGCGTCCGACCATCTGGTCCGCGCCTGGAACCGTACCTACGGTTTGCCGGTGTTGCTGACCAACTGCTCGAACAACTACGGGCCGTTCCACTTCCCGGAAAAACTGATCCCGCTGGTGATCCTCAACGCCCTCGCCGGCAAGCCGCTGCCGGTGTATGGCAATGGCCTGCAAGTGCGTGACTGGCTGTTCGTCGAGGATCACGCCCGCGCCCTGCTGAAAGTCGTGACCGAAGGTGTCGTAGGCGAGACCTACAACATCGGCGGGCATAACGAGCAAAAGAACATCGACGTGGTGCGCAGCATCTGCGCCCTGCTCGAAGAACTGGCGCCCGAGCGTCCGGCGGGCGTCGCGCAGTTTGCCGACCTGATCACCTTCGTCCAGGACCGCCCGGGCCACGACCAGCGCTACGCGATCGACGCCGGCAAAATTGAACGCGAGCTGGGCTGGGTGCCCGAAGAAACTTTCGCAACCGGCCTGCGCAAAACCGTGCAGTGGTACCTGGACCATCTGGAGTGGTGCCAGCGCGTGCAAGACGGCAGCTATCAGGGCCAGCGCCTGGGCTTCACCGAGCCCAGGGACCTGATCGCGTGACTGACCTTAAAACCCCGTTGAACATCCTTATCAGCGGCAAAACCGGCCAGGTTGCCGTTGAGTTGCAAAAGCACCTTGCCGGTCTGGGCAACCTGATTGTGCTGGGCCGCGATGTACTCGATCTGAGCCAGCCCGAGCAAATCCGTGCCCAGGTGCGGGCGCACAAGCCGGACTTGATCATCATTGCCGCAGCTCACACTGCCGTGGATCAGGCTGAAAGCGAGCCGGAACTGGCCTTTGCCATCAACGCCACCGCACCGGGTGTGTTTGCTGAAGAAGCGGCGGCCCTGGGCATCCCCTTGATTCACTACTCCACCGACTACGTGTTTGATGGCAGCAAACCTGCGCCCTACACCGAAGACGACGCCACCAACCCGCTCGGCGTATACGGCAAAAGCAAGCTGGCGGGAGAACTGGCCATCGCGGCGAGCGGTGCCCGACACTTGATCCTGCGCACCAGTTGGGTGTACTCGACCCATGGTAAAAACTTCCTGCTGACCATGCAGCGCTTGCTGCAAGAACGCCCGGAATTACGCGTAGTGGCTGACCAGATCGGCGCACCGACCTGGGCCGGCACCATAGCCCGAAGCACGCGGGCATTGATCGAGCGCTGGCAAGCCGGTGAAACCGGGGCATGGGGCACCTACCACCTGACTGCTCAGGGTGAAACTTCGTGGTTTGGCTTTACCCAGGCCATCGCCGCGCACCTGAGCGCCCAGGGCAAGGCCTGCGCGACGCTGGAACCCATTCCTGCCAGCGCCTACCCGACACCCGCAGCACGGCCGCAAAACTCGCGCCTGGATTGCAGCAAGCTGGCCCGCGAATGGCAAGTCACCCAACCCGAATGGACCGCCGCGCTGAGCGATTGCGTGGCCGAGCAACCACGCTAACGCCAATCCCCTTGTGGGAGCGGGCTTGCTCGCGATGACATCACTGCGGTCTGCCTGACAAACCGCGCCGTTTGCATCGCGAGCAAGCCCGCTCCCACAGGGTTCGTTGGGTATACTGCAACGTATTCTTGCAGCGCAGCTCAACGATGATCACCTCTTCCTCAGTTCCTCGCAGACCCCGCTGGCGTAGCCTGGCCTTATTGGCGCTGTGCCTGGCGCCTTTGCTGTGGCCGCTGCAACACCTGGCCGAGCGCTATTACCGCAGCGAACTGGCCGGGCAAAACCGCCAGACGCTCGACCTGTACGTGGCCAACCTGCTGGGCACGCTGCATCGCTATGAGGTGCTGCCGCAGATTCTGGGCCAGTTGCCTGACCTGCGCGAGCTGCTGGCTGACCCAGAAAGCCCGCAAGCCCTGAGTAAAGCCAATCAGTTGCTCAGTGAAATCACCAGCCAGACCGGCGCTGAAGTCATGTACCTGGTGGATGCTCATGGTGACACTATTGCGACGTCGAACTGGAATAAAAGCGATAGTTTTATCGGACGTAACTTTGCCTTCCGCCCCTATTTCAGCGAAGCGATGCAAGGCAAGCTCGGGCGCTTTTTCGGCCAGGGCACGACCTCCGGAAAACGCGGCTACTACTTTGCCGCACCGGTTGAGGTAGACAACCAAAAGCTTGGCGTACTGGTGGTCAAGGTCGACCTCGACCACACCGAGCGACTCTGGGGCAAAACACCGGAACAACTGTTGCTGACCGACAGCAATGGGGTGGTCATTCTCACTTCGCGCCCTGAATGGCGCTTCAGGTCCACCCGTGATCTGTCTGAGGAAGAACGTCAGGCCATTTTCGCCATTCTCCCCTACCCCACCAGCGACCCCAAGCCCCTGGCGCTCGACCCCAGTGCCTGGCTGGTACAGACGCAGACCATCGACGAAACCGGCTGGCAGGCGAACATTCTTGCCCCTCGCACATTGATCGACCGCTCGGTGCGCACCGTGCTGGCCATCGGCGGCGCCACCTTGCTGGTGGTCATGCTGTTGATCGGTTTAATGATGCAGCGTCGGCGTCATTACCTGGATCGCATTGCATTTGAAGCCAAGGCCCGCCGCGAGCTGGAAATGCGTGTGGCAGAGCGCACCAGCGACCTTGAAGGGCTAAACCGGCGTCTGCGTGAAGAGGTACTGGAGCGCGAACATGCGCAACAGGAACTGGTGCGCGCCCAGGACGATCTGGTGCAGGCAGGCAAGCTGTCGGCGCTGGGCACCATGTCGGCCAGCATCAGCCACGAACTCAACCAGCCGCTGGCGGCTATCCGCAGTTATGCCGAAAACGCCGAAGTGTTGCTCGACCACCAACGTATCGACGATGCCCGCGGCAACCTCAAGCTGATCAACGAACTGACCGGCCGCATGTCCTCCATCATTGCCCACCTGCGCGCCTTCGCCCGCCGCGATCGCCACGCACCGGAAAGCGTCGCCCTGCAACCGGCGCTGGACGATGCCCTGGCGTTGCTGGCCAAGCGTCGACGCAGCATGGAAGTCGAACTGATCCGTGACTTGCCCGCCGCCACGCTCTGGGTTGAAGCCGGTGAAACACGCCTGCGTCAGGTACTGGGTAACCTGCTGGCCAACGCCCTCGATGCCTTGACCGAAAAAGGCCCGCCCCGGCGCTTGTGGCTAAGTGCCCAATCCACGCCGGAAGGCGTCACTGTGTACATTCGCGACAACGGCCCGGGTTTTTGCATGGAAGCGCTGGGCCGCGCCGGTGAGCCTTTCTATACCACCAAGACCCGTACTCAGGGGCTGGGCCTGGGGCTGGCCATTTGCGACACACTGATCCGCGCCTTTGGTGGCGAATTGTTGTTCGCCAACCACAAAGAAGGCGGCGCCTTAATTACCTTACGCCTGCGCGCAGGTGCGCCAGGTGTGAGCTTGCAAGCTTCAGAGGACTCCAGGTCATGAGCCAGCCCATCGATCCGCACGTTCAGGTCATCCTGATCGATGATGACCCGCATCTGCGCCAGGCTTTGTATCAGACCCTGGACCTGGCCGGGCTCAAGGTGCTGCCACTGGCCGAAGCCAACGGCCTGGCCGAGCGTATCGGCCGGGACTGGCCGGGTGTGGTAGTCAGCGATATCCGCATGCCGGGCATGGACGGTCTTGAGCTGCTGGCGCAACTGCATGGCCAGGACCCGGAACTGCCGGTGCTGCTGATTACCGGTCACGGCGATGTGCCGCTGGCGGTGCAGGCCATGCGTGCAGGTGCCTATGACTTTCTCGAAAAGCCCTTTGCCAGTGACGCCCTGCTCGACAGCGTGCGTCGTGCTCTGGCCTTGCGCGCTCTGGTTATGGACAACCGCAGCCTGCGCCTGGCTCTGAGCGATCGCCAGTTGCTGAGCTCGCGGCTGGTGGGGGTATCACCGGCCATGTTGCGCTTGCGCGAGCAAATCGGCGCTCTGGCCGCCACCAAGGCCGATGTGCTGATCCTCGGCGAGACCGGCTCGGGCAAAGAAGTGGTTGCACGGGCGCTGCATGATTTATCGGCGCGGCGTAACGGCCCGTTTGTGGCGATCAATGCCGGGGCCCTGGCTGAATCCGTGGTTGAAAGCGAACTGTTCGGGCATGAGCCGGGGGCCTTTACCGGCGCGCAGAAGCGGCGCATTGGCAAGTTCGAGTTCGCCAATGGCGGCACCCTGTTCCTCGACGAAATCGAGAGCATGAGCCTGGACGTGCAGGTCAAATTGCTGCGTTTACTGCAAGAGCGCGTGGTCGAGCGCCTGGGTGGGAACCAGCTGATCCCGCTGGATATCCGGGTGATCGCCGCCACCAAGGAAGACCTGCGCCAGGCCGCCGATCAGGGCCGCTTCCGCGCCGACCTGTATTACCGCCTCAACGTAGCGCCCTTGCGCATCGCCCCCCTGCGTGAGCGGGGTGAAGATGTGCTGATGTTGTTCGATTATTTTGCCGGCGAAGCCAGCGTGCGCCATGACCTGACGCCCAACGTGCTGCAACCGGCGCAGCGGGCTTTATTGTTGCGCCACACCTGGCCTGGCAACGTGCGCGAGCTGCAAAACGTCGCCGAGCGCTTTGCCCTGGGCCTTGAATTGGCTCTGGATAACTCCGCTGAAGGCCAGCCAGCAGCGGGCAATGAAGTAGCTGGCGGCTTGAGCGAGCAGGTCGAGCACTTCGAGAAAAGCCTGATCGCCGCCGAGCTTGAACGCACCCACAGCTCCATGCGCAGCCTGGCCGAAGCACTGGGTGTGCCGCGCAAGACCCTGCACGACAAGCTGCGCAAGCACGGGCTGAACTTCGACAGCGCCAGCCATCCACACCCAGATGAACTTGATTAAAGAGGCCGCAGCATGAACCGCGACAGTCGTTATCTGGAGTCAGTTCTTCATCACGACATCCCGCTGACCCGGGAAATGGGTCTCAAGGTACTGGGCTGGCAAGACCGGCAGTTGCGTCTGCAGTTGCCGCTTGAAGCCAATATCAATCACAAGAGCACCATGTTCGGCGGCAGCCTGTACTGCGGCGCAGTGCTGGCGGGCTGGGGCTGGCTGCATTTGAGCCTGCGCGAAGCGGGAATCGAAGACGGGCATATCGTGATTCAGGAAGGTCATATCAGCTACCCGCTGCCCGTGACCGAGGACGCCATTGCGGTATGTGATGCGCCAGATGATGCGCAATGGAACAGGTTTTTGGCCATGTACAAACGCCACGGCCGCGCGCGGCTGACCCTGGAAACGCGGGTAGTCAATGTTCAGGGCGGGGAAGATGCGGTGAGGTTTAGCGGGCAGTACGTGTTGCACCGCTAACTCGATTTTTGTGGGAACGGGTTTGCTCGCGATGGCCGCGGCGCGGTCTGGCTGAAAGACCGCAGCGTTTGCATCGCGGGCAAGCCCGCTCCCACAGGGGTGGACTAGCGTTGTGCCAGATCCAGCAATTTTTCACGCCACGGCGCCTGCGCCGGCAACGCCAGAAACGACTGATTGAGCAGCGACTCACGGGCCGGATAACTGAACGGTTCACCATCCAGTTGCAGCACCACACCACCAGCTCCTTCCAGCACACCCTGAGCCGCCGCCGTGTCCCACTGCGAAGTCGGCGCCAGGCGCGGATAACAATCAGCCGCTCCTTCAGCCAGCAAACAGAACTTCAAGGAACTGCCCACGCTGACCAACTTCAATTCGCCCAGATGCTCACTCAGACCGGCCAGCAAGTGCTCCTGCTCAGGACTGGAATGGCGGCGGCTGGCGACTACGGTCAACGCCTCACCCGCAGGCGGTGTGTTTCGCACGCTGATGGGCACAGGTTCATCGCCCTCCGCCCGCCAGGCCCCCAGGCCCGCGCCGCCGTAGTAGCAACGACCGCTGGTGGGCATGGATACCACGCCAAACACCACACGACCCTGCTCGATCAACGCAATGTTGACGGTGAACTCTTCACTGCCGCAAATGAATTCCTTGGTGCCATCCAGCGGGTCAACCAACCACCAGCGCGTCCAACCCGCGCGCACGTCTTGCGCGATATTGGCGTCTTCCTCCGACAGTACCGGAATACTCGGGGCCAGCGCGGTGAGGCCATCGAGCAGGATGTGATGGGCGGCCAGATCAGCGGCCGTGACTGGCGAATCATCGGCCTTGGCACTGACTTCAACGCCCGCTCGCCAGAACGGCAAAATCGCGTCGCCAGCGGCATGGGCCAGTTTGATCACGCCTTCAAGCAAAGGATGGGGCAAGACACTCACGGCTGGAATGCTCCACGCTGGGTCAGCAGATCGCGGGCCAGATACAGCGCGGCCAGGGCACGACCTTCGCTGAATTGCGGGTTAAGCACCAGGCTCGACAGCTCACGCAGGTTGACCCGATCAACGCGCATCGGCTCAGGTTCGTCGCCTTCCAGATGCTCTTCGTAAAGATCGGTAGCCAGGACCACCTGAATTTTTTGACTCATATAGCCGGGGGACAGGGACAGCTCGGTCAAATGCTCGAGCTGGCGAGCACCGAAACCGGCCTCCTCCTTGAGCTCTCGTTCAGCCGCAGCCAACACATCTTCGCCCGGCTCGATCAGGCCCTTGGGCAGCGAAACTTCGTATTCATCAGTGCCGCCGCAATATTCTTCAACCAGAATCGCGTGCTCAGCATCGATCA
The DNA here is from genome assembly GCF_009600545.1 of Pseudomonas sp. FSL R10-1339. NCBI lineage: Bacteria > Pseudomonadati > Pseudomonadota > Gammaproteobacteria > Pseudomonadales > Pseudomonadaceae > Pseudomonas > Pseudomonas sp. FSL R10-1339. The sequence goes on from NZ_WIVQ01000004.1 coordinate 32,071, forward strand.
TGGCCACAATCATCACTGCGCCATAACCGTTGCCGCGCCCCACCAACCGTTCGTAAGTGCGCTCTACTCCATTGGAGAAGCGCAGTTGCACTTCTTCAACCCGAAACAATCGGCTACTGGCAACAATTTCACGGGCAAGTACGGTGGGTTTTTGGCGCATAGCGGCTCCTCAATATGAACGGGGTACTATACCCCGGCTTTTCCGATTGTCTGTGTCGGAAATTTTTACCTGTGGGAGAAGTTTTGCATGACCGTTTTACCTTGGCGCGACATTGATACCGTGCTGCTCGACATGGACGGCACGCTGCTCGACCTGCACTACGACAACCATTTCTGGCTGGAGCACCTGCCCCAACGCTATGCCGAGCTGCATGGCATCAGCCGGGCGATGGCGGATCTGGAACTGACGCCGCTATTTGAAGGCAACGCGGGCCAGTTGAAATGGTACTGCCTGGATTTCTGGAGCCGCGAGCTGAAGATCCCGGTGCGCGAACTCAAACTCGAAACCGCTCATCTGATTGCCTTGCGCCCCGATGCCGATACTTTTCTGGCAGCCATCAACAAAGCTGGCAAGCGGGTGATCATGATCACCAACGCGCACCGTGATTCGCTGTCGTTGAAAATGGAGCGCATTGAGCTGGCCCCGTATTTCGAGCGACTTATCAGTTCCCACGACTACGGTTATCCCAAGGAAAGCCCGGCGTTCTGGGATGCCCTGCAAGCAGATATCGGTTTTGACCCAGCCCGCAGCCTGTTTATCGACGATACCCTGCCAATTTTGCGCAGTGCCCGTGATTTTGGGGTGGCTCACTTGCTGGCAGTGAAACAGCCCGACAGCCAAAAAGGCCCGAAAGACACTGCAGAATTTGCTGCGCTGGGGGACTATCGCGAGTTGCTGGAAGGGCTGTGAATCTCTGAACCCGTGGGAGCGAGCCTGCTCGCGAAGTGCATTCGCGAGCAGGCTCGCTCCCACAGGGTAAAACGGTTTACTCAGGAATACGCAGCGTCTGGCCCGGATAGATTTTGTTCGGGTCCTTGAGCAGCGGTTTGTTGGCTTCGAAAATCTTGTTGTACAGATTGGCGTTGCCGTACACCTGCAGCGAAATTGCGCTCAGGGTGTCGCCCTTTTTCACCACGACAAAACGCGAAGCCACAACAGCCGGGCCGGTCACGGTGATCTTGTCTTCAACACTGGCCACGCCTGCGATATTACCCGCCGCCAGGATGATTTTTTCTTTCTCTTCCTGGGTGGCCACTTCACCGCTGACTGTCACTTTGTCGCCTTCCACGGTAGCGGTGATGTTCGGATTGCCCAAGCCCACTTCCTGTACGTGCTTCTTGAGCTCCTCGCCCGCATTGGCGTTGCCCGGTGTCAGCAGGTCGATCAATTTTTCGCCGGCTTCTTTCACAAAGCTGAAAATACTCATACATCACGCTCCTAGGTTGGAAGATCCAGACTCAAGAGCGTAGACCATCTACGCCATGTGCAAGCGCGCTAGAATCGCCCGCTGAATTGCACCCGGAGCGACGATGGACATCAAACAGCTGAAATTCCTCATTGCCCTCGACGAAACCCGACATTTCGGTCAGGCCGCCGCGCGTTGCCATATCACGCAGCCCACCCTGTCCATGCGTTTGCGCAGCCTTGAACAGGAACTGGACTTGCAACTGGTCAATCGCGGACAGCGCTTCGAAAGCTTTACCGCACCTGGCGAGCGGGTGCTGGCCTGGGCCCGTACCGTGTTGGCCGCCTACGACGGTTTGCAGGCCGAAGCCGCTGCCTGTCGCGGTAACCTGATCGGTACTCTGCGCCTGGGCGTGGTGCCGCTGTCGAGTTTTGACCCCCTGCCGCTGTTGCAGCGTCTGCATCAGGAACATCCCGATCTGCGCTTCGAATTGTCAGCACTGAGCTCGGAACAAATCCTTGAGCAACTGGCCAGCAACCGGCTGGACGTGGGTGTCTCCTATCTTGAACGCCTTGACCAGGAACGTTTTGACTCCCTGGCCCTGGGCGAAACCCGCATGGGCCTGCTATACGACCAGCGGTATTTCAACTTCGGTGACCAGCCGCTTAGCTGGGAGGCGCTGACCAGCTTGCCGTTGGGCCTGCTCAGCAGCGGCATGCACTTTCGCCAGTCCATCGACCACAACTTCCACAGCCGGGGCCTTACGCCACAACCCCTGTTGCAAACCGATGCCGTTCATCAACTGTTACAAGCTGTCCACGGCGGGCTTTGTTGCGCGGTGATGCCCCTTGAGGGCGGGCTGGAAGCCCTGACCGACCACCTGCGCCTGCACCCCATAGAAGATGCACGCACCTTGGCCCGCCTGGGTTTGATCATGCGTCGTGAGGCACCGCGCTCAGCGCTGGCCGAAGCCTGTTTCGCGCTTTATCAGAAATCACCAAGCTCTTCTTGATCGACGCCATCTATCAATAGATCAGCACTAGCGATTAGACGCGACACTGTGTCGCGCCTAGGCTTAGAGCTCAATTGATTGTCGGTACTGTCTTATGAACGCCAAGCGCCCTCTGTGCGCGGCGCCTGCTTCTGTCACGCCCGCGCCTGCTGCCAGCCAGAGCTATGACTACGTCAACCTGGACCACAGTGGTGGTGCGCAAACTGCACTGGCCGAAGAGGTCGCCCTGGCGATTGCCTATAACGGCATCAGTCAGGCCGTGATGCTGGTCACACCCACTGACCTTGAGGACTTTATCGTCGGCTTCAGCCTGGGCAGCGGCATCATTCAAGACGCCAGCGAAATCTACGACCTCAAACTGACCGGTGCAGGGTCTGCCCAATACGCTCAGGTCGAAATCGCCAGCCGGGCGTTCTGGAACCTCAAGCAGCAACGCCGCCAACTGGCCGGCACCAGTGGGTGCGGGCTGTGTGGGGTGGAAGCGGTGGAACAGGCCTTGCCCGATCTCCAGGTATTGCCCGGCGCGCCTTTGCCACCGGCGCAGTGGCTGGAAGGCCTGCGCCAGCGCATCAGCGACTTTCAACCCTTGGGCCAGCACTGCGGCGCCGTACACGCTGCAGTCTATATGGACGGCCAGGGCCGGCTGCTGCTGGGTCGTGAAGACATCGGCCGGCACAACGCCCTCGATAAATTGATCGGTGCTCTGGTACGCCAGCAAATCGATCTGACGGGTGGCGCAGCAATCGTCACCAGCCGTTGCAGCCTGGAACTGATTCAAAAAGTGCTGCGCGCCGGCATCCAGACCCTGATCAGCCTGTCCTCGCCCACGGGCCTGGCGCTGCAATGGGCGCGGCGGCACAACCTCAACCTTATTCATCTGCCACAAAAAAGCGCGCCCAGGGTCTACAGCCCCGCGCAGGAGAAACAACCGTGAGCACACACCATCAAGCCGACAAAACCCCGACTCCCCGCTACAAGCCCTACAAAGGCCCGGCCGGTGGCTGGGGCGCGCTGATCAGTGTGGCGCAAGCCTGGTTGACCAGCGACAACGCACTGAAAAACCTGCGCATGATGCTCAAAACCAACCAGAACGGCGGCTTCGACTGCCCGGGCTGCGCCTGGGGTGATTCGCCGGAAAGCGGCCTGGTCAAGTTTTGCGAGAACGGCGCCAAGGCAGTGAACTGGGAAGCTACCAAGCGCCGGGTCGATGCGGCGTTTTTCGCCAAGCACAGCGTCAGCGCGCTGCTGGAGCAAAGTGATTACTGGCTCGAATATCAGGGCCGCCTGACCGAGCCCATGAGCTATGACCCGGAAACCGACCGCTACGTCCCCATCAGCTGGGATGCCGCCTTCGCCTTGATCGCCAGGCACTTGCTCAACCTGGCCAGCCCCAACGAAGCCGAGTTCTACACCTCGGGCCGGGCCAGCAACGAAGCGGCGTATTTGTACCAACTGTTTGTGCGCGCGTTTGGCACCAACAACTTCCCGGATTGCTCGAACATGTGCCACGAGGCCAGCGGCGTGGCCCTGGCGCAAAGCATCGGCGTGGGTAAAGGCACCGTGACCTTTGATGATTTCGAGCACGCGGATGCGATTTTTGTATTGGGGCAAAACCCCGGCACCAACCACCCGCGCATGCTCGAACCACTGCGCGAGGCGGTCAAGCGCGGCGCCCAGGTAGTGTGCGTCAACCCGCTCAAGGAGCGCGGGCTGGAACGTTTCCAGCACCCGCAGCATCCGTTGGAAATGCTCATCAACGGCGACCGTCCGACCAACACGGCCTACCTGCGCCCGGCACTGGGCGGCGACATGGCGCTGTTGCGCGGCATGGCCAAGTTCCTCCTGCAGTGGGAGCGCGATGCCCAGGCCGCAGGCGAACCGGCCGTGTTCGATCATGCATTTTTGAATGAGCACACTGCGGGCATTCTCGATTACATCTCCAGCCTCGACGACACCTCGTGGGACCATATCGTGGAGCAATCGGGCCTGACCCTTGTTGATATCGAACGCGCCGCACGCATGTACCTCAAGGGCAAGAACGTAATCATGTGCTGGGCGATGGGCATCACCCAGCATCGTCATTCGGTGCAGACCATCCAGGAAATCGCCAACCTGATGCTGTTGCGCGGCAATATAGGCCGCCCCGGCGCCGGCCTGTGCCCGGTACGCGGCCACAGCAACGTACAGGGCGACCGCACGATGGGCATCAACGAACGTCCGCCGGTGGCCTTCCTCGATTCGTTGGAGCGTCGCTTCCAGTTCAAGGTGCCCCGTGAAAACGGCCACAACGTGGTTGAAGCCATCCACGCCATGCTTGAAGGCCGAGCCAAGGTGTTTATCGGCCTGGGCGGCAACTTCGCCCAGGCCACTCCAGACAGCCCGCGCACCGCACAAGCCCTGCGCAATTGCGCCCTGACTGTACAGATCAGCACCAAGCTCAACCGCAGCCACCTGATGCACGGCAAACAAGCGCTGATCCTGCCATGCCTGGGCCGTACCGATATCGACATTCAGGCAGAAGGCCCGCAAGCGGTGACCGTGGAAGACTCGTTCAGCATGGTCCACGCCTCCAATGGCCAGTTGCAGCCACTGTCCAGGCAGATGCGCTCGGAGCCCGCAATCATTGCCGGCATTGCTGCGGCCACACTGGGCACCCACCCGATTGACTGGAACTGGGTCGTCGCTGACTACCGACGCATTCGCGACTTGATTGCCGACACCATTCCCGGTTTCAAGGACTTCAACACGCGCATCGAACACCCGGGCGGCTTCTATTTGGGCAACTCGGCCGGTGCGCGACAATGGAACACGCCGTCCGGGCGCGCCAACTTCCGCCCCAACGCACTGCCTCAAGACCTGGTAGATGCCCGCACCCGCGCTACAGGCCGGCTGCCCGACCTGATCTTGCAGTCCATGCGCTCTCACGATCAGTACAACACCACTATCTATGGCCTCGATGACCGCTATCGCGGGGTCAAGGGCCAGCGTGATGTGCTGTTCGTCAACGAAGCCGACATCATCCGCCTGGGCTTCAAGCCGGGGCAGAAGGTCGATATCGTTTCGATCTGGGATGACCGGCACGAGCGCAGGGTGAAAAATTTCACCCTGCTGGCGTTTGATATTCCTGCCGGGCAAGCTGCGGCGTACTACCCGGAGGTCAACCCGCTGGTGCCTCTGGAAAGCACGGGCGATGGCAGCCATACGCCTACGTCCAAGTTCGTGGCGATTTGCCTGGAGGCAGCCAGCCCGTCAACGCTGATCATGGCCAAAGCGGGATAAGTCAAAAGCGCTCTCTGTAGAGCGCTTAAGGCCGCGTACGATCAAGCCCCTATCCCTCCGTGAGAGGGCTAGGGGCTCTTCAAATTTCAGGCACAAAAAAGGCCGTTTTCCTACGAAAACGACCTAACCGAACTAGCTAACAGACCCTCGAAAACAGATTAAGTTCCCTAGTAAAAACAACAACTTATAGAATTGTGTACAACTCGTGCTACTCGTCGGATTTCGATTGTCACCAACCGCTTGCAGCCTCAGGATCGCGCCGTCATCTCTTTGAGGCTCATCCATGAAGCTCACCTCGATTCTCTTGTTGTCCCTTGGCCTGGTCAGTGGCGTAGCCTCGGCCGGTGGCACCACCGAAGCCGGTGTAGGCGGCGCATTAGGCGGGGTTCTTGGCGCCGTTGTTGGCCAACAGCTCGGCGGCTCGACCGGTTCTGCGATTGGTGCAGGTGTGGGTGGTGCGGCAGGTAGTGCCGTAGGTGCCGACAAACGCAGCCGTGGTGAAGCCGCCATTGGCGGCGCACTGGGTGCTGCAGGCGGTAACGTGCTGGGCCGCAGTGTCGGCGGCAGCACAGGCGCACTGGTGGGCTCGGCCGCTGGCGGTGGTGCCGGTGGCGCGCTGGGCAACTATATGGGCAATAAAAGCGACAGCGACGATCGCCGCTATCGTGACCGCGATAACCGTCGCTACTACCGCGACGATCATCGCGGCCGTGGCCACGCGTATGGCCATCGCAAAAACAAGCATCGTCACGACTGATGCGTACAACGGGAGCCGAAAGGCTCCCGTTTTTTTTACCTGCGCCTGCTCCGGGCAAATTGTTTCAATGCATTACGCCCGCCTGTTTTGCCCCTGATCATGCAATCTGCATACACCGAAAAAACCAACCATTTGCAAGCCATTGAAAGATATGGAATTACCTGCAACACAGGGTTGGCACATCCCCTGCAATTACCTGAATGAACGCTGCACTTCCTACCATTCAGGAGCACAACAACAATGATCGGGACAACTGAACACTATCCCGCAGCCCTGCAAGATTCCTCCGGTCAATCCGGTGTTTCCTGGGCCGCCATCTTTGCCGGCGCCGCCACTGCTGCCGTCCTCTCCCTGCTGCTGCTGATGCTAGGGGCGGGGCTTGGGTTTTCTGCGGTTTCTCCGTGGGCCAATGAAGGGGTGGGCGCCAAAGGCCTGGGTATTACCGCCATCGTCTGGCTGGCCGTTACCCAGATCATTGCTTCCGGCATGGGCGGTTATCTGGCCGGTCGTTTGCGGGTCAAATGGACCAACCTGCATGGCGATGAAGCCTACTTTCGCGACACCGCCCATGGTTTTCTGGCATGGGCCGTGGCCACGCTGGTAACCGCTACCCTGGTTGCAGGCTCGGTCAGCAGCGTGATCGGCAGCGGCGTTCAAGCCGGGGCCAGCGTAGCTTCAGGCGCCGCAACGGCGATCAGCAGTGCAGCCGGCAGTGCCGCAGCCAACAATGGCGACAAAGGTTCGGACTATTTTATCGACAGCCTGTTTCGCGATGACCGCGGCACCGCTGTCAGCGAAGACGCAGCCCATGGCACCGTGGCCCGCATCTTCGCCCACAGCCTGGCCAATGACGGCCAATTGAGCAGTGAAGACCGTACCTACCTGGCCCAAATCATCGCCCAGCGCACCAACCTCAGCCAACCTGAAGCCGAACAACGGGTCGACCAGGTCTACGCCAAGGCCCATCAGGCTGTTGAAGAGGCCAAGGTAAAAGCCAAGGAAGCCGCTGATACCGCTGATACCGCTGCCAAGGTCGCCGCCTGGTCCACCTTGTGGATGTTTATCACACTGCTGATCGGCGCTTTCTTTGCCAGCCTATGCGCCACCTTCGGCGGCCGTCGCCGCGATGCCGTGACGTATCTGACCCCCACCACCACAACCCCGCTGGTTTAACCCGGGCTATTCGTTGACTGGAGAATAAAATGCGCTCACTTCTGCTGTTTTTCCTCGGTATTCCAATTCCGATCATTATTCTGATTGCGTTGTTTGTTCACTGATAACAGTGCGCAAACCCAGCCGACGGCCTTCCTTGAGAAGGCCGTTTTGTTTTCCGGGATTCAGACCGGCAGGCAGGTGGTGGACTTGATCTCGGACAACGCCACAATCGAATTCACCTCTTGAATGCCCGGCACCATCGACAGTTTCTCAAAGAAAAACCGCTCGTAGGCTTCGATATCAGCCGTCACGATACGCAGCAGAAAATCTACCGCTCCCATCAGCACATAGCATTCCAGCACTTCGGGGAAACCGCGGATCGCGTCAGTAAACTCGGTGAAGTTTGAGCGACCGTGTGCATTGAGTTTGATCTCGGCAAAAATTTGCGTATTGAGGCCGATTTTCTTGCGATCGAGCAAGGTGACCTGGCCACGAATGATGCCCTCGTCCTTCATCTTCTGGATCCGCCGCCAGCAGGGCGATTGCGAAAGCCCCACCTTCTCCGCGATCTGCGCGCTGGACAGCGAAGCGTCCTCTTGCAGCAGCGCCAATATGCGTCGGTCGTAAGCATCCAGCTCGCTTTGCATAAAAATACCCATTAATGAATAAGCTGAGACTTGTTCGAGTCTATTTATCGTCAATTCAAAACATCTTAGATAAAAAAATTCTCCCGCGACGTGTAAATATTTCTCCAGTCTGAACAGGAGCCATTGCATGCCGCATCTTGAAGTCATTACCCACGCCCCTCGCCCCGACGTATGGGCCAGCAATGCAGCCCCTTGCCAGGTGCTTTTCCGTATCCAGGCCGAAGCCGATGCCGACGTGCTGTGCCGGGTGCTCAATCTGTTTGCCCTGCAGCAACTGATCCCGCAGCAAGTGGATGTGGTACGTGACGGGGACACCTTGAGCATTGACATCCGCAGTCACGAACAGAGCTGGCACCGTGCCCGGATCATCGGCGAAAAACTGCGCAGCCTGATCAGCGTCTTCGACATGCAGCTGCAACCCGTGCAGGCCGCCAAGGACCCGGCAATGCAAGCTTGCGGGTAATAGTTCGCAACCATTGGTGGCAGGCGGGCCAACACGGCGCAACTAGGCTTTATCAGGTACATGGCCAGACAAGGACCTGTCTGCGCCGATGCCTCAAGGAGCCGTTATGCGCATCACCCCGTCCCATGACCGGTGGCTGAACCTCAACAATCTGTTATCCGCGCTGTTGGCGCAAAATCGTATCCAGCAAAGCTGCGCCACGCAGGCAATGGTACGCAGTCGCGAAGCGTCCAGTGCCACCCTCCACCCCCTGGTATTTCTTGCGCAGCAACAATTCTGCGATCCCGATCGGGGAGGCAGGATTCTCGATCTTGAAACCCTCACTGCCTGGCTCGCCAACCATGCAGGGCAACCCTACCTGCGCCTTGATCCGCTCAAGGTCGATGTCGCCACCGTGACCGGAGCAATGTCCTTTGCCTTCGCCCAGCGGCATGGAATCATCGCGGTGGCGGCCGATGCCTCAGCCATCACAGTTGCCAACACCCAGCCCTGGGTCAGCAGTTGGGAGGCCGATTTGCGCCAGTCGCTCAAGCGCCCTATCAGACGTGTCATTGCCAACCCCCTGGAAATCCAGCGCCTCAACGTAGAGTTTTTCCAGCTGGCCAAATCGGTCACTGGGGCTGTACTCAACGATCAGAAGACCAGCCCGCCGGCCAATTTCGAACAACTGCTGACCTTGGGCGCAGGCGACCGGGAACCGGATGCCAACGATGCGCACATCGTCAATATCGTCGACTGGCTGTTTCAGTACGCCTTTGAACAACGCGCCAGCGATGTCCACCTGGAGCCCCGCCGTGAGCAGGGTTGCGTGCGCTTTCGGATCGACGGCGTGCTGCATGATGTTTACCACTTCCCGCCACAGGTAACGATGGCCGTTGTCAGTCGCCTCAAGAGCCTGGGCCGGATGAATGTTGCCGAAAAACGCAAACCCCAGGACGGCCGGATAAAAACCCGCCTGCCCCAGGGCGCTGAAGTGGAACTGAGGCTCGCCACCCTGCCCACCGCCTTTGGCGAAAAAATGGTGATACGTATTTTTGACCCGCAGGTCCTGCTCAAAGATTTCGACCAGTTGGGCCTCTCCCCTAACGACTTGCAACGCTGGCAGCACATGACCACCCGGCCCAACGGCATTATTTTGAATACCGGCCCCACCGGCTCGGGCAAAACCAGCACCCTGTATGCAACGCTCAAGCAACTGGCCACCCCCAAAATCAACCTGTGCACCCTCGAAGACCCCATCGAAATGATCGAGCCGGCGTTCAATCAAATGCAGGTTCAGACCAACATTGACCTGACCTTCGCCAACGGTGTGCGGGCGCTGCTGCGCCAGGACCCGGATATCATCATGCTCGGTGAGATACGTGATCTGGAAACCGCCGAAGTGGCTATTCAGGCTGCACTCACCGGGCATCTGGTGCTCTCGACCCTGCATACCAACGACGCTCCCGGCGCCATCAGCCGCCTGCAAGAACTCGGGGTTGCCCCCTATCTGATAAAGGCCACATTGCTGGGTGTCATGGCCCAGCGACTGGTCAGAACCTTGTGCCCGGAGTGCAAGACCGAACATCCGCCGGCTCCCGACGAATGGCAGGATTTTGCCCCGGCCTGGGCCGGGGCAGCACCGGACACAATCTGCCGGGCCGTTGGTTGTGCGCAGTGCCGCGAAACCGGTTACACCGGAAGGGTCGGTGTTTACGAAGTCATGGTCATAAGCGAAAAACTCAGGGGGCTGATTGGCCGCGAAACCGACCTCAACGCCATTCGTCGCCAGGCAGGTGCACAAGGAATGCTCAGCCTCAGGCTTGCTGCGGCCCTAAAAGTTGCAGACGGGGTGACCTCACTGCAAGAAGCACTGCGAGTCACCCCGCATGCTTGAGTTGTTTTGACTAAAATCCAGGGAGTTGGACAATTTTCTAGATCGCTACGCTTCACGCTCGTTTGTTTCTTACACCTCAAAAACAAGGAATGGTTATGCAAGTGGGTACTGTGATCCTGTTATTTGTCGCCCTGGCCATTGCCGTGCTCTTTATGGGCTTCAAGGTGGTGCCGCAAGGTTATCAATGGACGGTGGAACGCTTCGGGCGATACACCAATACCCTCAAGCCGGGCCTGAACATCATCATCCCGGTGATGGATCGTATCGGACGCAAGATCAACGTCATGGAAAGCGTGCTGGATATCCCCCCACAAGAAGTGATTACCGCCGATAACGCCACGGTACAAATCGATGCCGTGTGTTTCTTCCAGGTGGTCAACACGGCGCAAGCCGCCTATGAGGTCAACAACCTCGAGCATGCCAACCGCAACCTGCTGCAAACCAACATCCGCACCGTGCTGGGTTCCATGGAGCTGGATGCCATGCTCAGTCAGCGTGACGGCATCAATGAAAAACTGTTGCGCACAGTCGATGAAGCAACGGCACCGTGGGGCATCAAAATCACCCGTATCGAGATCAAGGACATCAGCCCGCCGGCCGACCTGATGGCCGCCATGTCCGGGCAAATGAAAGCCGAACGTATCAAGCGTGCGCAAATTCTTGAAGCTGAAGGGCTAAGGGCCGCAGCAATCCTCACCGCCGAAGGCAAAAAACAGGCACAGATCCTCGAAGCCGAAGGGGGCCGCCAGGCAGCGTTCCTCGAAGCCGAAGCCCGCGAACGCCAGGCCGAAGCCGAAGCCCGCGCCACACAAGTGGTGTCGGAAGCCATTGCCTCAGGCAACGTACAGGCGATCAACTATTTTGTTGCACAAAAATATATCGATGCGCTGGGCAAACTGGCTTCTGCCAACAACAGCAAGGTCATCCTCATGCCGCTGGAAGCCAGCCAGGTGATCGGCGCCGTGGGAGGCATCAGCGAAATCGTCAAAGCCACCTTTGATACCAGGAAGGCCTGATACATGTGGGAGTTTCTGCAAGACCTGAACTTCTGGGACTGGCTGGCTCTTGGCACGGTACTGCTGATTCTGGAGGTATTCGGCGCCGGTGGTTATCTGCTGTGGGTGGGCCTTGCTGCCCTGATTGTGGGCGGCTTGACGTTCCTGGCCCCGGAGCTGCCCTGGACACTGCAATTGCCGCTGTTTGGCGTGCTGGCGATCCTCACGGCGGTATTCTGGTGGCGGCGCCAACGTGGCACTGGGGAGAGTGGCGACCAGCCGAACCTCAACCGCCGCGGTCATGAGCTGATCGGTCGTACTTTTATCGTGCAACAGGCGATTGTCGAAGGGCGGGGCAAAATCAAGGTAGGGGACAGCGTATGGATGGCAGTAGGGCCTGACGCTCCGGTGGGAACATCGGTACGCGTAACCGAACAAAACGGAGCCGTGTTGAGCGTAGAAATTGTGCCGTAAGGTTACGGAACTCCTGCGCACTATTGGCAATCAAATACTATAGCTAATCTATCCGGAGTCACCGTCATGCGTCTCAAATATGCTGTTGCCGCTATCGCCTTGCTGTCCCTGCCTGTTGGTTCGGCCATGGCCGACAGCTTCTGGCGTAATGTGCTGTCTTCCGGCGCAACCACCGGGTCCACTTACCTGACCTTCAAAAAAGACCGCAAAGTCATCGCAGCTCAAGATGACGCCGGCAGTTTTGTCGCCAGTAACGGATCAATTCGTGGCCCGTACCTGGAATCGGCCATGCAACAAGTGCGCGCCGATAACCCGAACCTGAAAGTCAGCGATATGGACCTGGCTAACGCGATTCTGGTTAAAAACGCCACGGCTGAGTAAACACCTCCATCTGTGGATTCTCTGTTGCAGGTCAAGCCTTATTGTGGGAGCGAACCTGCTCGCGAACGACCTTCGCGAGCAGGCTCGCTCCCACAGTTGCAGTTTTCCTGTAGCAGCTGCTACGCAATACGGCCCTTGCTCATTCAGCCGCCATACAGAATTTTCACCAGCTGTGAGTGATCCTGCGGGTATGATCTTGAGCGCTATGCTGTTGCTCTTTGGTTACTCAAATTCACTCACATCGGACGTCATGCCTCTATGAGCTCGCTGCCTTTCCTGCCGTTTTCCAAACCCACCATTGATGAAGCCACCATTGCTGCCGTGGGCGACGTGTTGCGCTCGGGCTGGATCACCAGCGGGCCCAAGGTGCAGGCATTCGAAGCACAATTGTCCGAGTATTTTGGCGGGCGCCCGGTGCGCACTTTCAACTCCGGCACTTGCACCATGGAAATCGCTCTGCGCATTGCCGGAATCGGAGCCGGCGATGAAGTCATCACCACGCCTATTTCATGGGTCGCTACTGCCAATGTGATTATCGAAGTCGGTGCCACGCCGGTGTTTGCCGATATCGACCCGGTAACCCGCAATATCGATCTTAACAAGCTCGAAGCAGCCATTACCCCGCGCACCAAGGCCATCATTCCGGTGTACCTGTCGGGCCTGCCAGTGGACATGGACGCGCTCTACGCAATTGCCAAAAAGCATAACCTGCGCGTGGTTGAAGATGCGGCCCAGGCCCTGGGCTCCAACTGGCAAGGTGAGCGCATTGGCGCACGCGGCGATTTCGTTTCTTTCAGTTTTCAGGCCAACAAGAACATCACCTCATCCGAAGGTGGTTGCCTGGTACTGAACAATGAAGAAGAAGCGCGGCTGGCCGAAAAATACCGCCTGCAAGGCGTTACCCGTACCGGTTTCGACGGCCTGGATGTCGACGTGCTGGGTGGCAAGTTCAATATGACCGACATTGCGGCTGCGATTGGTCTGGGCCAGTTCGCCCATATCGAAACCATCACCGCCCATCGTCGGGCGCTGGCCAAGCATTACTTTGAGTGCTTCGGGTCGGATTTTGAAGCGGAATACGGCGCGCAACTGCCGGTGGCGGATTTCAACAACACCAACTGGCATCTGTTCCAGCTCGTGCTGCCTGAGCGCAAGGATGGTCAACCGGCGCGGGCGACCTTTATGAAAGAAATGCAGGCATTGGGCGTGGGCATCGGTTACCACTACCCGCCAATTCACTTGCTCAGCCTGTACCGCGCGCAGGGCTTTAAAGAAGGGATGTTCCCGGTGGCCGAACGTGTCGGGCGCCTGATCGTATCATTGCCGATGTTTACGGCGATGACCAAGGCCGATGTAGAGCGTTCGGTGGCAGCGGTGAAAGCAGTTCTGCAAAACGCCTGACCTCCCTGTGGGAGCGAGCCTGCTCGCGAAGCTTGTTCGCGAGCAGGCTCGCTCCCACAGTTGATATTCTTTTGCTCGTTACTCGCCGATTGCAGCCTTGTAGCCGGCAGCGTCCAGCAGTTTTTCCAGCTCGGCGGTGTTGCTTGGCTTGAGCTTGAAAATCCAGCTGGTGTACGGCTCGCTGTTCAGCGACTCAGGGCTGTCAGCCAGCGCTTCATTGACGGCAATCACTTCGCCCGACACCGGCGAGTAGATGTCGGAAGCGGCTTTTACCGACTCCACAACACCCGCGGTATCGCCAGCAGCGAATACTTTGCCAACTTCAGCCAGCTCAACAAACACCACATCCCCCAAGGCTTCCTGAGCGTGATCGCTGATGCCTACGGTAACCGTGCCATCTGCTTCCAGACGGGCCCACTCGTGACTTTCAGCAAAGCGCAACTCGGCAGGGATCAGGCTCATATTCAGTGTCCTCAAGTATAAATGTCAGCGGCATGCACTCTGTGCACGCCCGCCAGTAAACGTTAGATCAAGGCTTTGCCAAGACGAACAAAAGTCGGTTTGACTACGCGAACCGGGTACCACTTGCCACGAATCTCAACCTCGGCACGGTCAGCCGTTGCCATCGGAACTCGCGCCAGAGCGATCGATTTGCTTAGCGTGGGAGAGAAACTACCACTGGTGATCTCTCCTTCGCCAACATTGGCGATGCGAACCACCTGATGGGCGCGCAAAACACCCCGCTCTTCAAGCACCAAACCCACCAGTTTGAGCTGCACGCCACCGGCCTTTTCGGCCTCCAGCGCTTCGCGCCCCACGAACTTGCGTGAAGCAGGCTCCCAGGCAATGGTCCAGGCCATATTGGCGCAAAGGGGGGACACCGACAGGTGGATATCCTGCCCGTAGAGGTTCATGCCGGCTTCCAGGCGCAAGGTGTCGCGGGCGCCAAGGCCGATCGGTGAAATACCGGCGCCGACCAGATCGTTGAAAAAAGCCGGGGCCTGATCGGCCGGGAGCACGATTTCAAGGCCGTCTTCGCCGGTGTAGCCGGTGCGGGCAATAAACCAGTCGCCACAGCTCTGCCCTTCAAAGGGCTTGAGCTGCTGGATCAGTTGGGCACGGGCCTGGCTCACCAGTTCGGCGACCTTATGTCGCGCCTGTGGCCCCTGAATGGCCAGCAGGGCCAACTCTGGACGCTCCTGCAGTTGCACGTCATAGCCCTTAAGCTGAGCCTGCATCCAGGCCAGATCCTGATCGCGAGTGGCGGCGTTGACGATAAGCCGATAACCGCCAGGCATCAGGTAGACGATCATGTCGTCGACCACGCCGCCCTGCTCGTTGAGCATGGCGCTGTACAAGGCGCGACCGGGGGTGTTCAGTCGTTCGACATCGTTGGCCAGCAAATACTGCAACCATTGCTTGGCCTGAAGCCCGGTGATGTCGATCACGGTCATATGCGAGACATCAAAAACCCCACAGTCGCGGCGCACCTCATGGTGCTCCTCAACCTGCGAGCCGTAATGCAAAGGCATATCCCAACCGCCAAAATCGACCATCTTCGCGCCTAGGGCGAGATGCAGGTCATACAGAGGCGTACGCTGTCCCATGGGTTTCTCCTTCCGGGCTTGGCGAAGGTGCGGACAGGCTGCGGAGCATTTCAAGCCAAACAAGCGGCTTTTTTACATCACGCAGAAACCTGGCCTGACAGACAGACCGCACCGAATGCCGCGCATTGTAGCCGCATGCAGGAGGACTGACACCTAACCGATGCGATGGGCCGAGCGTCGAATCAAACCGATGACCGGTAACAAACCGACCAGTACCAGGGTCAAGGCCGGCAGCGAAGCCCGCGCCCACTCACCCTCGCTGGTCATCTCGAAGATGCGTACGGCCAGCGTATCCCAGCCAAACGGGCGCATCAGCAAGGTCGCCGGCATCTCCTTGAGCACATCAACAAACACCAGCAGCGCAGCGCTCAAGGTGCCCGGCAGCAGTAATGGCAGATACACCTTGAAAAACAGTCGCGGGCCACTGACGCCCAAACTGCGGGCGGCTTCGGGCAAAGACGGACGAATCCGCGCTAGGCTGTTTTCCAGCGGCCCATAGGCCACGGCAATAAATCGCACCAGATACGCCAGCAACAGGGCCGATAGGCTGCCCAGCAGCAACGGTTTGCCCGCACCGCCCAGCCACCCCGAAACAGGGATCACCAGTTCGCGGTCCAGATAACTGAACGCCAGCATGATCGACACCGCCAGCACCGAACCCGGCAAGGCATAGCCCAGGTTCGCCAGGCTGACCCCGGCACGGATAGCCGGGGTTGGCGCCTGGCGTCGGGCAAAGGCCAGCACCAGCGCCACGCTGACGGTAATCAGCGCCGCCATTGCCCCCAGATACAGGGTATGCACGATCAAACCGACATAACGCTCGTCCAGATCAAAGCGCCCGCGCTGCCAGAACCACACCACCAGTTGCAACATCGGGATCACGAATGCACAGGCAAACACCAGCAGACACCAGCCACTGGCCAGCCATGCCTTGGGCCCGCTCAGGTGGTAAAGGGCAGTGACCCGTGGTCGCTCGTTGCTGGCACGGCTGGCCCCCCTGGCGCGGCGCTCGCCGTAGAGCACCAGCATGACCACCAGCAACAGCAAACTGGCCAGTTGTGCTGCCGTCGACAGACTGAAAAAACCGTACCAGGTCTTGTAAATAGCCGTGGTGAAGGTGTCGAAGTTGAACACCGACACAGCACCGAAATCAGCCAGGGCTTCCATCAAGGCCAGCGCTACGCCGGCACCAATTGCCGGGCGCGCCATCGGCAATGCCACGCGCCAGAATGCCTGCCACGGGCTTTGCCCCAGCACCCGTGCCGCTTCCATCAGGCCTTTGCCCTGGGCCAGAAACGCCGTGCGCGCCAGCAGGTAGACATAGGGGTAGAACACCAGAATCAGCACGGTGATCACCCCCCCGGTTGAGCGCACCCGAGGCAGCCGCAAGCCCATGCCGAACCACTCGCGCAGCAGGGTCTGTATGGGCCCGGCGAAGTCCAGCAAGCCCACAAACACAAACGCCAGCACATAGGCGGGAATCGCAAACGGCAGCATCAACGCCCAGTCCAGCCAGCGCCTGCCAGGGAACTCACAGAGGCTGGTCAACCAGGCCAGGCTTACGCCCAACAGCGTGACGCCGATGCCCACACCGACGATCAGTGTAAGGGTGTTGCCCAGCAGGCGCGGCATCTGCGTGTCCCACAAGTGGCTCCAGATCTGGGCATCAATGCTTTGCCAGGACAGCAGCAACACGCTCAGCGGCAGCAGCACCAGGGCAGCAATGACAAAAACCAGCGGGTACCAGCGACGTTGGGCAGGATGGGCCACGAAAAACTCTCGGAGGTGGATGGGACGACGTGAAAACAAATGTGGGAGCGGGCTTGCTCGCGATGCAAACACCGCAGTTTCCAATGAAACCCCGGCGATGCTATCGCGAGCAAGCCCGCTCCCACAGGTATTACTTCAGATTTTGATCAGTTCCAGCCAGCACGGTCCATCATGCGGATCGCTTCAGCCTGGCGCTTGCCTGCCACTTCAACCGGCAGTGCATCGGCCTTGAAGCTACCCCAGCTCGCCACTTCCGCCGAAGGTGGAACGCTTGGGTTGGCCGGAAATTCCTGGTTTACGCCAGCGAAAATCGATTGGGCTTCAGGGGTGGTCATCCACTCCACCAATGCCTTGGCCGCTTCAGGATGCGGCGCGTACTTGGTCAGGCCAATACCCGACAAGTTGACGTGAACGCCACGATCCGCCTGGTTGGGCCAGAACAGCTTCACCGCCAGATCGGGCTTCTGCTTGTGCAGGCGACCGTAGTAGTAAGTGTTGACGATGCCCACGTCACATTGCCCGGCGTTGATGGCTTCAAGCACGGCGATGTCATCCGAGAACACGTCTGTGGACAGGTTGTTGACCCAGCCCTTGAGGATTTCTTCGGTTTTCTCGGCGCCATTCACTTCGATCATGGTGGCGGTCAGCGACTGGTTGTAAACCTTCTTGGCAGTGCGCAGACACAAGCGACCTTCCCAGTTCTTGTCGGCCAAAGCCTCATAGGTCGACAGTTCTTCTGGTTTAACCCGGTCCGTCGAATAGGCGATAGTCCGTGCGCGCAGGCTCAGACCAGTCCACTCGTGAGAAGAAGAGCGATATTGCGGCGGGATATTTTTGTCGATCACCTCGGAGGTGAACGGTTGCAGGATGCCCATTTGCTCAGCTTGCCAAAGGTTACCGGCATCCACTGTTAGCAACAGATCGGCGGTGGCGTTTTGCCCCTCGGCCTTGATGCGCTGCATCAGCGGCGCTTCCTTGTCGGTGATGAACTTGACCTTGACCCCGGTTTTCGCGGTGTAGGCATCAAATACCGGTTTGATCAGTTCGTCGATACGCGAGGAGTAAACCACCACCTCATCGGCAGCAGAAACACCGCTCGCAAAAACGGTCAGGGCCAGGGCAGTCAGTAGACGCTTGCGTGCCAACATGAGGGGCGGTCTCTCTTAATGCGAATCGGGCGTAAATGGTAGTGAATCACATTTGCCATCTCAACCTAACTCGCCCCGGAGGAGTTACCAGATGTTACGGCCTGGCCAACGGCGGCAGGTCGCCACTCAGGCCCAGTGCCTGACGCACAAACAAGGCCTTGGCCTCGGGCATTTTATCCACCCATTTCAAACCGGTGTTGCGCAACAGGCGGGCGGTCAGGGAGTCGGCCTGGAACAAGCGTTCAAAGCCCTCCATCGCCGCCATCAGCGCCAGGTTGTGGGGCATGCGCCGCCGCTCGAAACGGCTCAGCACACGCACATCCGCCAAACGTTCGCCACGGTCCACCGCGTGCATCAGCACATCGGCCAGCACTGCTGCATCCAGGAAGCCCAGGTTCACGCCCTGCCCGGCCAGCGGGTGGATGGTGTGCGCCGCATCACCGATCAACGCCAGGCCTTCGGCGACATAGCGTTTGGCATGGCGCTGGCGCAGTGGCACGCATACCCGTGGATCGGCACTCAGCACACTGCCAAGACGACCTTCAAAAGCCAGCTCCAGCTCACGACTGAACGCTGCGTCATCCAGCGTCATCAGGTATTGGGCTTGTTCGGGGGTGGTCGACCATACGATCGAGCACCACTCCTGCTGACCGTCACGCTCGAGCGGCAAGAATGCCAGCGGCCCTTGGTCGGTAAAACGCTGCCAGGCGGTCTGCTGGTGCGGTTCTGCACACCGTACGCTGGTGACGATAGCGTGGTGCTGGTAATCCCACTCACGGGTTTCACAGCCGGTGAGGCGACGTACGGCCGAGTTGGCGCCATCAGCGGCAATCACCAGCGGCGCCCGCAAGGTGCGGCCATCGGCCAGGGTCAGCAGCCAGTCGTCGCCAGAGCGGCGCATCTGCTCCAGGCGTGAATTGGCCAGCATTTCAATACAACTGCCCTGCAGGCACTCCAGCAGTGCGTCCTGCACCACACGGTTCTCGACGATATGGCCCAGCACGTCCGCGTGCACGCTGGCTGCCGAAAAGTGGATCTGCCCGGTGCCGCTGCCATCCCACACGTGCATATGCGAGTACGGGCTGGCACGGCGGTGGATGATGCCGTCCCAGGCGCCCAGACGCTGCAAAATGCGCTGGCTGGCCGCCGACAGGGCACTGACCCGAGGCTCGAACGGCGCTTCGCTGGCAAACGGCTTGACGCTCAGCGGGCCACCGTCGAGCAGCAGGATTTTCAGCCCGCTGTCCTTGAGCGCCAGCGCCAGTGCGCTTCCGACCATTCCGGCCCCAACAATCAGCAGATCTGCGCGCATTTCCATGCTTTAAGCCTGTCTCGCTAGCGGCGTACGCCGCACCTGAAAAAATGGATCGACACGGGGCAAGCTCGCCCCGGTCGTCATCAACTGTCTGCGCGGGTGCCCAGGCCCATTGCCTGACGGGCAAACCAGCGCTTGGCCGGTGGCAACAGGTCAAGGCCTAGAAGGCCCAGGTTGCGACCAAAGGACACCAGTGGCTGCTCACTGCCAAACACCCGCGTCACCTTGTCGGAGAAGCCGATGGTCAGTTGCTGGTCGAGTTGCTGCGCCTGTTGATAACTCAGCAGGGTGGCGAAATCCCCGGGTTGCTTGTCACTGCCCAACAAGGCATCGGCCAGCGCCCGGGCATCGCGCAGGGACAGGTTGAAACCCTGTCCGGCAATCGGGTGCAGGCTGTGGGCCGCATTGCCCAGCACCGCCAGATGAGGACGTACCTGCTCCTGCGCTTCAATCAGCGTCAAAGGATACAGGTGCCGCGCGCCCACTCGTTTGAGGGTGCCCAGACGATAGCCAAATACGCCCTGCAACTCGCTGAGAAAGCTGCGCTCATCCAGGGCTGCCAGACGCTGCGCGTCCATCCCCAAACGCGTCCACACCAGCGCGCAGCGGTTGTCAGGCAATGGCAGCAGAGCCATCGGGCCTTCTTCTGTAAAACGTTCGAACGCCATGCCAGCATGGGGCTGGCTCGGCGTGATATTGGCTATCAGCGCGCTCTGGTTGTAGGGCTGCTGACGCACATGGATGCCCAGTTTCTCGCGCAAGCCCGAACGCCCGCCATCAGCCAGGACGGCGAGATCGCAGTCCAGCGTGGTTTCGTCGTTGAGGGTCAGGCGATAGCCATCATCCAGCGGTTGCATGTGGATAACTTCAGCCGGGCAACGCCAGCTGATCACGTCCGGGTCCAGGCTTTTCCACAGGCACTGGCCCAGCCAGGCGTTTTCGACCACATACCCTAGCGCCGGAACGCCTTCTTCACTGGCCGACAAGCGAGCCGTCGAGAAGCGCCCGCGATCGGATACATGAATATCCTTGATCGGCTCACCGCGTTCAGCAATAGCCTGCCACAGGCCCAAGTGTTCATAGATCAGCCGGGCACCATAGCTGAGCGCCGAAGAGCGGGCATCGTAGCTTGGCTGATAGGCGTTGCCGGGGGCGAACGGCTCGATCAATACGATTTTCCAGCCACGGGCCCTGGCCCCGGCCTGCAACGCCAGCGCCAGGCTCGCCCCCACCAGACCGCCACCGATGATGGCCAGATTGACGCGGCTCATGCCGCGCCTGCCATCAACGCTTCGATCTCGGCGACAGTTTTTGGCACGTCGCCCGTCAGGATTTCACAGCCATGTTTGGTGACCACTACGTCGTCCTCGATTCGCACGCCGATGCCGCGCCATTTTTTCGCGACATCGAGGTTGCCGGGGCTGATATAGATACCCGGCTCGACGGTCAGGGTCATGCCCGCCTCCAGCACGCGCCACTCACCCTCGACCTTGTATTCACCCACGTCATGCACATCGAGCCCAAGCCAGTGGCCAGCACGGTGCATGTAAAACGGCTTGTAGGCCTCGCTGGCGATCAGTTCGTCAACGTCACCCTGCAATAGCCCCAACTCCACCAGCCCGGCGGTAATTACCCGGACTGTGGCTTCATGGGCCTGATTCCAGTGTTTATCAGGGGCAATTTCGGTAAATGCCGCCTCTTGTGCAGCCAGAACCAGCTCGTAGATCGCTTTCTGTTCCGCTGAAAAACGGCCGTTGACCGGGAACGTACGGCTTATATCGCTGGCGTAGCAGTCGATCTCGCAGCCAGCATCAATCAACACCAGATCGCCGCTTTTGAGCAGTGCATCATTCTCCTGGTAATGCAGGATGCAGCTGTTATCGCCAGAGGCGACGATCGAGCCATAGGCTGGCATTTTTGCCCCGCTTTTACGAAATTCGTAATCCAGCTCTGCC
Source organism: Pseudomonas sp. FSL R10-1339 (assembly GCF_009600545.1). NCBI lineage: Bacteria > Pseudomonadati > Pseudomonadota > Gammaproteobacteria > Pseudomonadales > Pseudomonadaceae > Pseudomonas > Pseudomonas sp. FSL R10-1339. Next base: position 53,712 of record NZ_WIVQ01000004.1, read on the forward strand.
TCCAGGCTGTACTCATGCAAACCGGCGCGGCTGGCCTGCATTGCACGCACATGGGCGCGAGCCGAAATTTGCGCCGCATGGCGCATGACCTTGAGCTCTGCCGCCGATTTATACAGGCGCATGTCATGCAGCAGATGATCCAGAGCAACGAATTCGTTGGGCGGCTGGGCACCGAGGCTGGCCTTGGAGCGGATCGCGTTGATCCACTCCATCAGATTGCGATCGAATTCGGGATTGCCGCCCATCGCCGAATACACCCGGCTGCGGCCTTCGATCAGGCCCGGCAGGATGTCGTCGATATCGGTAATCGGGAACGCGTCGTCAGCACCGAAGTCGCGAATTGCGCCTTCCTGCCCGGCCCGCAGGCCGTCCCACAATTCACGCTCGGCGTTGCGCTCGCGACAAAACAGCACGTACTCGCCATGTGCCCGGCCCGGAATCAGGACGATCACGGCCGCAGGCTCGGGAAAGCCGCTCAGGTACTGGAAATTGCTGTCCTGGCGGTAAACATGTTCGACATCGCGATTGCGAATGGCCACCGCCGCAGCGGGCAGGATCGCAATGCTGTTGGGCTCCATCTGCGCCATGAGTGCCTTGCGGCGACGTGCGTATTCCGATTTCGGGATATGGATCATGGGCAGACGGTTTCCCTCTTGTCGATCAATCAGTGCAGCGAAGGCTTGGCTGGCGCGGCGTCAGCAGTTTTTTTGGTTTCGGTGAACAGCAACAGCGGCGCGACGCGCAGGTATTCCATCACTTCCATATAGTCGCTTTCGCCGTCTTCAGACTCTTCCAGGGCATCTTGCACCTGAGCGATGGCGGCCAGGTCGCGCAGCACTTCGTTGGCTTCATCGCTCAGCGAATAGGCGCGGCGGGTCAGACCGAAACCGGACAGGAAACCCTGGCACCACTGGCCCAGGGCAGCAGCGCGCTCGGTCAATGGTGCGTCGTCGGTCGGCAGCAACAGCACGACGGTCATGTCGTCACTGGTCAGCTCGCCCTTGACCATCTCTTGCAATCCGATCAAGGCATTGCGTACGTTGTCTTGTGGCTCACCAGCCAACAGTTCGGCAGCTTCGACCAGCCAGGCGTCGGCATCGAAACCGGCACCGGCACAGCTGCGACCCAGCAGGTGGCCATGCAGTTCGGCAGGCGAGACGGAGTGGCCGTTGGCGGTCAGCAGGGTTACAAAGGCTTGATACGGGGAATTCTGAATAGGCATGGTCAGCTAGGCGCCAAGCGGCGCTATGTCTAGAATGGAGGGCTTGTATCCTAGCATCGGCAGCCGTGCCAGACCATCGAGGCGTCAACTCGTTTGACAGTCACCGCCCATCAGAAAATACACAGTAGGACACAATGGAAGACACCGACCTGCATGCACTGATGGCTAGACTCGAGTTGCTGATTAGCCGAGTCGAGCAACTTAACCGTCAAAACGCACTCTTAACTGCTCAGGAAAAGACTTGGCGCGAGGAACGCGCGCACCTCATTGAAAAAAACGAAATCGCCAGAAACAAGGTGGAATCGATGATTTCGCGCCTCAAAGCCCTGGAGCAAGACTCATGAGTTCAAGCAGTAGCGTCACCGTGCACATCCTCGATAAAGAGTATTCGATCATGTGCCCCCAGGAAGAACGCAGCAACCTGGTGAGCGCCGCCCGCTACCTGGACGGCAAAATGCGCGAAATTCGCAGCAGCGGCAAAGTCATTGGCGCCGACCGTATCGCCGTAATGGCTGCGCTGAATATTACCCATGATCTGCTGCACAAGCAGGAAGTCGCCGAAGTTCAGACCAGCAGCACTACCCGAGAACAGGTACGCGACCTGCTCGATCGCGTTGATCTGGTGCTGGCCACTGATCCGAACGAACGCCAAAGCTGATTCAAATCGTTACTTTGGGGTATACTCGCGCCACTCCCTGGAGTATTCGCCAGTTAGCGATGTCCCTGAGCCGATTCGCACTACCCTGGAGCTTGCACGTTGGGCCGGTGTGCATGTCCGCTAGACGGAAAGCCTTAAGGTCTACTGCAACTTCCACCTTGAACTTTCGGGTTCAAGGGCCAAGCCGACAGCGGTACGTCGGGGAGCCTGATTTCCTAGCGCAATGCCAGCCAACTGCTGGCATTGGCTTGCACGAGCCACCACCCGGTGTCTCGATCCTGAACAGCACGCCATATGAACGAACCTGCGCCGCCTTCCCGCCCGCAACTTCGCCGAATCCTGCGCAAAGCCCGCCGCGACCTGTCGCCCTGCGAGCAACGCCAGGCAGCCCGTGGCCTGTACCGGCAACTGGCGCAACACCCGCTGTTTCGCCGCGCCAAACACATTTCGCTGTACCTGCCCACTGACGGTGAAATCGATCCGCGACTGCTGCTGCGCGAAGCTCAGCGTCGGGGCAAAATCACCTACCTGCCGGTTCTCAGTGCCTGGCCGAAAACTAAAATGGTCTTTCAGCGGGTCGCCCCCGGCGAAAAGCTGATCCCCAACCGTTTCCGCATTCTTGAACCCCGTATCAACCGCGCACGCCAACGCAAGGTCTGGGCGCTGGACCTGGTGCTGCTACCACTGGTGGGGTTTGATGCGACGGGGGGACGGCTGGGCATGGGCGGCGGTTTTTATGACCGCAGCCTGGCCTATCAGGCAAGACGCCAAAGCTGGCGCAAGCCGACACTGTTGGGGCTGGCCCACGAATGTCAGAAAGTGGCGTGCCTGGACCAAGCCAGTTGGGATGTCCCTTTGCAGGGCACGGTCTCGGACAGACAGTGGTACGTCGCCCACTGACAATCAAGGCATCACTGACAAAGCGATGCCCAGGAATCAGTTTTTAGCGTTTGAAGGGTTGTACTTGCTGTTGCGCCAGCTCAATCGGCGCGTCTGTCGAATTTGACCAGAGACTTTGCGCGTAGCCTGTTGTAACCACACCCAAACCGAACAAAATAACCAGCATCCACAGTAAATCCGGTTTGCGTTTCATCGATTGCCCTCCTTCAGGCAAATCAACACGATGACAGCAACGGTTTTTGTTATAGGCCGTGCAGCAGCGTCAAGCTTAAAAGGCGGGCATTTTGCGGCAACACGCACACGCAAGCAAACGCTGACGTCAACCGACTGTCGGTTTAGCAAAATGTTGCCGGACAAAATAATCACAGCATGTTTCTGGAGTATAGAAGATGGCTTATTGGCTGATGAAATCCGAGCCTGACGAATTTTCGATCAAGGATTTGCAAAAGCTCGGCGAAGCTCGCTGGGACGGTGTGCGCAACTATCAGGCGCGCAATTTCATGCGAGCCATGGCGGTGGGTGACCTGTTCTTTTTCTACCACTCCAGTTGCCCCGAGCCAGGGATTGCCGGAGTAGGCCGAATCGTCCAGGCCGCTTATCCGGACCCGACGGCCCTGGACCCTGAAAGTCATTACTTCGACCCCAAGGCCAGCGTCGAGAAAAACCCGTGGAGCGCACTGCAGGTCGCCCATGAGCAGACCTTTCCCCGGGTGATCAAACTCGACTACCTCAAACAGCAAAGCGCTCTGGCCGAAATGCCGCTGGTGCAAAAAGGCAGCCGCCTTTCAGTGATGCCAGTGACGGGCGAGCAATGGGCTGTGGTGATGGGGTTGCTGTAAAGCGAATCGCTGTGGGAGAGGGCTTGGTGTGGGAGCGGGCTTGCTCTCGATTCAGACGGTGTGGTTTATAAGGTGATCCGCAGCGATCCCATCGCGAGCAAGCCCGCTCCTACAACACTCCGGCTCTGCACCTGACAAGCAGCATCCGATTTTAGCGTCTACGCTCTGGACTTCCTTTGACTGGCATCAAGTCGCAATCGGCTTGAAACCGTCAAACTAGAGCGCTCTGTGACACAGGATGTCGGCATGTCTAGCAATCACCGTATTTCCCATTATTTCGTTATCCCTTTGGCTGTCTTGCTGATCGCAGCAGGCGGGTTCGGTTATTGGAAATCCCAGCACGACCGCCTCCCCGAAGGCATCAGCATGGGCAACGGCCGCCTCGAAGCCACAGAAGTGCAAATCGCAGCAAAAATCCCCGGGCGTCTGGCTGAAGTGCTGGTTGACGAAGGCGACCGGGTAACCCAGGGCCAACTGCTGGCCCGCATGGACACCCGCACCCTGGAAGCCAGTCGTGCGCAAGCTGAAGCCGAAGTGCTGCGCGCCCGCCAGACCCTGGCCGCCAACGAAGCCAACGTGCAACTGCGCCAGAGCGAAAAACTGCTGGCCAGCCAGGAACTCAAGCGCTTTCGCCAACTGTCCCAGCGCGGTTTTGCCAGCGGTCAGCAACTGGATCAGCAACAAGCCCGATTCGACACCAGCAACGCAGCAGTAGTCGCCGCCCAGGCCCAGGTAGCGGCTGCCAAGGCCGCGATTGGTTCATCCCAGGCTCAGGTCGCACAGCTGACCAGCGAAATTGACGACAGCAGCCTGCGCGCACCGATCAACGGCGTGATCCAGCTGCGCCTGGCCGAACCTGGCGAAGTCCTCGGCTCGGGCGGCCGGGTATTTATGATGATCGACCCCGGCGACCAGTACATGAACCTGTACATGCCCGCTTCGGTGGTCGGCAAATTGACTGTGGGTTCTGAGGCACGCATCGTGCTCGACGCCCTGCCAGACCGGGCGCTGCCGGCCAAAATCACTTTTGTCGCAGCCAAATCCCAGTTCACCCCCAAAGAAGTTGAAACCCGCGACGAGCGACAAAAACTGGTATTCCGGGTAAAGCTGCGCCTCACCGACCCGGGTGCCGTGCCCCAGGCCAAACCGGGCATGCCGGGTGCCGGTTATGTGCGAACCGCCGATGTACCATGGCCGGCTAATCTGCAATGAATGATCTGGCGCTAAACGCCAGTGGCATCAGCCACAGGTACGGCAGCCAGCAGGCGCTGCTGGACATCACGTTCAGCCTGCCCAAAGGCACGCGCTGCGGGTTGATCGGCCCTGATGGCGCGGGCAAGTCGAGCCTGCTGGGGCTGATTGCCGGGGTCAAGAAGCTCCAGGAGGGCACCCTTGAGGTGCTCGGCGGTCCGATTGATAACCGCCGACATCGCAACACCCTGTACCCGCTGATCGCGTTTATGCCCCAGGGCCTGGGTGGCAACCTTTACCCGGAACTGTCGATCAGCGAAAACATCCGCTTTTTCGGCACCCTGTTTGGCCTGTCGAAAGACGACTGCGAGCAACGCATGGCCGAACTGCTCAAGGCCACCGACCTTGAGCGTTTTGCCGAGCGCCCGGCGGGCAAGCTCTCGGGCGGCATGAAACAAAAACTTGGGCTGTGCTGCGCATTGATTCACGAGCCCGACCTGCTGATCCTCGACGAGCCCACCACAGGTGTCGACCCGCTGTCACGCCGACGCTTCTGGGAGCTGGTGGAAGATGTGCGCCGCCAGCGCCCGCAACTGACGCTGCTGGTGGCGACGGCCTACATGGAAGAGGCCGAGCAGTTCGAACACTGCCTGATGCTTGATCGCGGCAAGTTGATTGCCACCGGTCTGAGCCAGGAACTGGCGGCAGTCACCACAACCGGCAAGCTCGACGAGGCCTTCACCCACTATCAGGGTGACAGCGGCCACAGCAGCGAGCCACTGGTGATTCCACCGCGCACCAGCGACAACAGTGATATCGCCATTGAAGCCCACGACCTGACCCTGAAATTCGGCGATTTCACCGCAGTGAACAACGTCAGCTTTGCCATTGGCCGGGGCGAAATTTTTGGCTTTTTGGGCTCTAACGGTTGCGGCAAAACCACCACCATGAAGGTCCTCACCGGGTTGATGCCGGCCACCGAAGGCAGCGCCAAATTGCTGGGCAACCCGGTGAACGCCAAGGATCTGGCCACCCGCAAGCGCGTGGGTTTCATGTCGCAAAGCTTCTCGCTGTACGGCGAGTTGAGCGTGCGCCAAAACCTGGTGCTGCACGCACAACTGTTTGACTTGCCCAAGGCCGAAAGCGAGCCGCGTATCGAAGAATTGATCGAGCGTTTCGATCTCGGCGACGTGGCCACACAACAGTCCGGCGAGTTGCCCCTGGGTTTGCGCCAGCGCCTGTCTCTGGCGGTGGCTGTGCTGCATCGCCCGGAAGTGTTGATTCTCGATGAGCCCACTTCGGGCGTGGACCCGGCCGCCCGCGATGATTTCTGGCGCTTGCTGATCGAGTTGTCCCGCGAGCAAGGGGTGACCATCTTCCTGTCCACACACTTTATGAACGAAGCCCAGCGCTGCGACCGTATCTCGTTGATGCACGCCGGCAAGGTGCTGGCCTGCGACACGCCCGATGCGCTACAACACCAGTTCCACGGCGATACGCTGGAAGCGGCGTTTGTCACCTGCCTGGAACAGGCCCAGAACGATCAGGACGCCAGCGCGGCCTCTTCTCCCGAGCCTGTCTCCACACCTGCGGTCAATTCGCCGCCACCGGTCAGCAAAAGGGGTTTCAGCCTGACCCGGCTGATTGCCGTGGCCAGTCGCGAATCCAAAGAGTTGCTGCGCGACAAGGTGCGCATGGCCTTTGCCTTGCTGGGCGCGCTGTTCATGATGGTGATTTTTGGCTACGGCATTTCGCTGGATGTGGAAAACCTCGCCTTCGCCGTCTACGACCAGGATCAGAGCCCGCAAAGCCGTGCCTATCTTGAGGCATTCCGTGGCTCGCGGTATTTCGAAGAACACACGCCGATCCGCAGTGCAGATGAGTTGCACAAACGCCTGCAACGCTCGGAAATAAAAATTGCCCTGGAAATCCCTCCGGGGTTCGGCCGGGATTTGTATGCCGGGCGCCAGCCCACGGTTGCCGCATGGCTTGATGGCGGCATGCCGTTTCGCGCCGAAACCAGCCGCAGTTATGTGCAGGCCGTGCATCAGGCCAACCTGGAACAATTGGCCACATTGAGTAGCCAGGCACAAAACCGGCAAGCCTCAGTCAAACTGGAAACCCGTTTCCGCTACAACCAGGATGTGATCAGCGTCAATGCCATCGGCCCCGGCGTGATGGCGCTAATCCTGGCGTTTATCCCGGCCATGCTGACCGCGCTGGGCATCGTGCGTGAAAAAGAGCTGGGCTCCATCACCAACTTCTACGCCACACCCCTGACACGCCTTGAATTCCTGCTGGGCAAACAGGCGCCTTATCTGGCGGTGAGCCTGGTCAACCTGGCGTTGCTAGTGGCCATGAACCGCTGGCTGTTTGGCGTACCGTTCAAGGGCAGCGGCTTGACCCTGGCGCTGGGCGGGCTGCTGTATGTACTGTCGACCACCAGCATGGGCCTGCTGATTTCCGCCTTCACGCGCACCCAGATCGCCGCGATCCTGGGCACCATGATCATCACCAGCCTGCCGACCATTCAGTTTTCCGGGTTGCTGGTGCCGCGCTCCTCACTCGAAGGAGCCTCGGCGGTAATGGGCATGCTGTTCCCGGCCGGGCATTTCCTTGATATCGCAGTAGGCACCTTCACCAAAGCGCTCGACCTGCGCCAACTGTGGCCGCAATGCCTGGCATTGTTCGGCTTTTTTGTGGCGTTTACCGGGTTGAGCCTGATCATGCTCAAGAAGCAGGAGGTTTGATGCACAAGTTCTCGCACATCCTGCGCCTTGGCCTTAAAGAACTCACCAGCCTGCGCCATGACAGCGTGCTGCTGATGTTCTTGCTCTATGCCTTTACCGTGGCGATTTATATGCCAGCATCGAGCTCGATCATCGGCGTGCACAACGCCAGCGTTGCCATCATTGATGAAGACCATAGCCCTCTGTCACGCAAGCTCAGTGAGTCGCTGCTGCCCCCGGAGTTCAAAACCCCACAAGCCTTGCCTTATGACCAGCTCGATCAGGCCATGGATAACGGCCAATACACCTTTGTGATCAATGTACCGGCCAACTTCCAGGCCGACTTGCTGGCAGGCCGCCAACCCGGCCTGCAGGTCAACGTCGATGCCACCGCCATGAGTCAGGCCTTTATGGGCGCAGGGTATATCGGGCAGATTTTCCAGCGTGAGCTGCTCAACTATGCCGGCCAGGGTGACGCAGCGGCGAAAGCCCCGGCGTTGATCTCCAGCCGGGCATTGTTCAACGCCAATCTGGAAGGCGGATGGTTTCTGGCGGTGATACAGATCGTTAACAACATTACCATCCTGGCCATTGTGCTGACGGGCACCGCGTTGCTGCGCGAGCGCGAACACGGCACCCTCGACCACTTGCTGGTACTGCCGCTGACGGCGCTGGAAATCATGCTGGCAAAAATCTGGAGCAACATGCTGGTGGTGGTGCTGTGCACCTGGGTGTCGCTGGAAGTCATCGTGAAATGGGCGCTGGGCGTGCCACTGTCGGGGTCGCTGACCCTGTTTTTGCTGGTTACCGCGCTGTACCTGTTTGCCAGTACCGCACTGGGGATATTCCTTGCGACCCTGGCCCGCTCAACACCGCAGTTCGGTTTGCTGGCCATCCCGGTGATCATCCCGATGCTCTTGCTCTCGGGCGGCAGTACGCCGCTGGACAGCATGCCCGTGTGGTTGCAATGGGTGATGCAGTGCTCGCCGTCGACCCACTTTGTAAGCCTGAGCGCGGCGATACTGTTTCGCGGTGCGGGGGTGAACGTAGTGTGGCCGGACTTGCTGGCCCTGGCCGGCATCGGTCTGGTGTTCTTCGCCATTGCCCTGGCGCGGTTTCGCAAGAGTCTGGCGTCGTAAGCACGGGCACGGGTTTGTGGGAGCGGGCTTGCTCGCGACAGCTTCACCTCGACGCACCTGAAGTACCGAGGCGCTTGCATCGCGAGCAAGCCTGCTCCCACACAAAAGCCAAGCCCGTAGCTGCGCCTTTACTGAACGATCAAATTGTTGAACAACAGATCGTCCACCATCGGCTTGCCGGTTTCATCGCTCATCACCTGCCGGATCTGCTTCAAGGCTTCCTGGCGCAGCTTCTCCTTGGCCTCGACACTGCCCAGGGTTTCGCTGGTCTGCTGGGTAAACAACCCCACCAGTTGATTACGAATCAACGGGTCATTGGCTTTGACCGCCCTGGCTGCATCGGCACCCGTCACGCGCAAGGAAATATCAGCCTTGTACACCTTGAGCCTGGAACTGCCATCCAGACCGTAATTACCCACAAATGGCGGGCTCAGACTGATGTAGCTGACCTTGTCGCCACCTTCCTGCGCCTCTTCCCCGACCGCCGCCATCGGCAAAGCCAGGGCCAGCATCAACATGATCCACGCTTTCACAATTCGCTCCTTCATTCGGTGTGGAGGCAAGCATACGGGGCTGCTTGAGGGCCTATCTAGCGTTATCGGCCAGCGGGTGACTTACTTGTGCCTGTGGTTGCCATCAGCAGTTTCTGAACGCTCGCGGGCAACATGTCCACAAATGGACGACTGCCTATGCGCCGGCAGGTCTTGACCACCTTTTCCACATCCCTCGATAGCTCGTACATGGCAGTCGATAGCTGGTCGCGTGAATACAGCCCGTCCTCAAACCCTTCAATCAACCGGTTGCGGGTTTGCCTGAACAGCGTCAACTCAGCCAGAGGCAGGTCGACCCCGCGACGAATATAGCCTCTGATTTCCCGGTTTAACTTCAGGCAGGTGAAACTGTTGATATCTGGCGCAGGTTCGCCAGCCCACGCAGTAAACGCCACAAACCCCAGCACAAGCTTCATAGCCTTCTCCCGGCGGCGCACCCCCATAGGGCTGCAAAGGGGAAATTCTATTTGAGGTGCTGGCCAATAGCTCAGTTCACGAGCTCCGATACCAGCGTGGGATAGCTCCGATTGAACCTGCGCTCAAATCCCACTCAAACATTCCTTGCTACTGAGTTCCCCGAGTCTGTGGATAGTTTTCAGATAGACCCGAGCAGCGAAGCCAGCCTGTATGGGGTTTTATACCCAGGCGACATGTTCATAAGCGAAAATCGCATGTGGGATTTTTCCTTCAGCTCTAAAGGGCAAGGCCTGTCATTTTCAGTAACGAAAATGTAACGTTCGGCACCGCCGATATAACAAGAAATTTGGAGCTCTTGAATGTTTGCTTTTTTCCGACCTGCCGTACACCAGGCGCCTCTGCCTGAAGAAAAAATAGACAGCACCTACCGACGACTGCGCTGGCAAATCTTTGCCGGTATCTTTTTTGGCTATGCGGGTTACTACCTGCTGCGCAAAAACTTCTCTCTGGCCATGCCCTATTTGATCGATGAGGGCTACACCCGAGGTCAACTGGGTGTCGCAATGTCAGCGATTGCCATTGCCTACGGCTTATCCAAATTCCTCATGGGGCTGGTGTCCGACCGCTCTAACCCGCGCTTCTTTTTACCCTTTGGCTTGATGATCTCAGCGGGAGTGATGTTCATTTTCGGTTTCGCACCTTGGGCAACGTCCAGTGTGACCATGATGTTCATTTTGCTGTTTATCAACGGCTGGGCGCAGGGCATGGGTTGGCCTCCCAGTGGCCGTACCATGGTGCACTGGTGGTCGCAGAAGGAACGCGGCGGTGTGGTATCGGTGTGGAACGTGGCCCACAACGTGGGCGGTGGTCTGATCGGCCCGCTGTTTTTACTGGGTATGGCCTGGTTTAACGACTGGCACGCGGCCTTCTATGTACCTGCCACGGTGGCGCTGCTGGTGGCGCTGTTTGCGTTTGTCACCATGCGCGACACCCCACAGTCCGTTGGTTTGCCGCCGATCGAGCAGTACAAGAATGATTACCCGGCGGGTTACGATGCCAGCCATGAAGACGAATTCAGCGCCAAAGAGATCTTCGTCAAATACGTGCTGCGTAACAAAATGCTCTGGTATATCGCCCTGGCCAACGTGTTCGTCTACCTGCTGCGCTACGGCGTGCTGGACTGGGCGCCGACCTATCTGAAGGAAGCCAAGCACTTCACGGTGGACACCACGTCGTGGGCTTACTTCTTCTACGAGTGGGCGGGAATTCCGGGCACGCTGCTGTGCGGCTGGATGTCAGACAAGATTTTCCGCGGCAATCGCGGGCTGACCGGCATTGTCTTTATGTCGCTGGTGACCGTCGCAACCCTGGTTTACTGGCTTAACCCGCCAGGCAACCCGACCGTGGACATGATCGCGCTGTTTTCAATCGGCTTCCTGATTTACGGGCCGGTAATGCTGATCGGTTTGCAGGCACTGGAACTGGCACCGAAGAAAGCCGCAGGTACTGCCGCAGGCTTTACAGGGCTGTTCGGCTACCTGGGTGGCTCGGTGGCGGCCAGTGCGGCCATGGGCTATCTGGTTGACCACTTCGGTTGGGATGGCGGCTTTGTGCTGCTGATCAGCGCGTGCCTGCTGGCCATCGCATTCATGATCCCGACGCTGCGCCACAAGAACCAGGCCAGCGAAGAACGTGCGGTAACCGCTCCCGCTTAAGGCGCAATCGGTACGCAGCGCTTGAGCCGCGCCTCCAGGTTTCGATCTGGCATGGCGTGGCTGCGCAGGGCACTTACGGTCTGCTCGACATAATCGCGAGTAGTGCCGTAGCGCCCGCTGGCGTTGGCCAACACCTGGCTCAACACGTCATCCGGCAGGTTGCCCGCATAGCTGGGCAAATGCCGCTCCAGCACAAAGCCCAGGGCCTGCACCTGGCTGCCATCGTCCAGTCTGCACGTCAGCCAGTGCGGGCGATACGAGGGCACCGGCATTTCGCGAAGCCACAAGGCATGCAGTGAGGCGTCCAGGTTTTCTTCTGGCAAGCGATAGGCAAAGCCACTGCACGACCCCCCTCGATCCAGACCAAAAACCAGACCTGGCCACTGCGGTGTGCCGCGATGCTCGTGAGACCACAGATACAGCCCGCGATGGTAGCCATGCACCCGCCCACGCACGCGCTCGACCGCCGTGCACTCAGGGCGCCAGATCAATGAACCATAAGCAAATAACCAGACCGGCCCGCCCTGATGGCGCGCCATGGTGCTGTGCACGGAGTTGAGCAGTTGCTCTGGAGTCAACGGTGCCCCGAGATCAAGCTGCGGGGGGTAGATCGAGTTTAAACCAGCAGATTCAATAACAGTCATAACGGGGAAATGGATCCTGCAAACATGACGTAACAGAAACTAATCCACCAATCTTATCTCACTGCACACTCAATGATCTGACCAACCGGACAGGCTGCTGACAGGCGCGAAACAGGATAATCAAGCCAGCGACTCAAACCAGGCGAGAATCGGTTACGCGCCAAATAAGCACAAACACCCAATAAGAAAAAGAAAATTCCTACAAGCATATATGACATTGCTTAGGTACTGCCTACACCAATTAAAACAGGATAGGTACCTCTGGATAGCTGTGCACCCTACGCACACTTCAAATAACCACCAGAAGGTGCAAAATGCGAAAAAAAGTTCTCTGCTACTGTTTACCGATACTTGCATACGCCAGCACAACCCTGGCGCAAGACAATACAACACAGGACGACAAAGGGTTCTGGTACCTGCAAACCAGCGTATATACCCGACACTTTTCACCTGACTCCGAGCACAACAACAATCAGGATTTGATTGGTATTGAACGCAATGAAGCTTCGGGGCTGGTCTATGGAGTGGCCACCTTTCGCAACTCATTCAGCCAGCGATCGTTTTACACCTACGCGGGCAAACGCTTTGATAGCGACACTTATCCTGTTTACTTGAAGTTGACGGGCGGCCTGCTGCAAGGTTACCGCGGCGAGTACAAGAACAAGATTCCCCTCAATCGCTTCGGCGTTGCGCCGGTGATCATTCCCTCAGTCGGCGCCCACTACGGCCCGGTAGCCGCCGAGCTGGTGTTGCTCGGCTTCAATGCCGCCATGATTACCACTGGCGTGCGGTTTTAAGGTCGCGGGCAGTAGGCAAACACATCGGCGCGCATCTGGTGCGCATCCATGCCGGCCGCCACCAGCGCGTCAAGGGTGCCGTAGATCATCGCCGGCGAACCGCTGGCATATACATGCACACTGGCCAGATCGCTGATGTCTTCGCACACGGCTTCATGCAGCATGCCGCAGCGCCCTTCCCAACCACACAAATCACTCACTACCTTATGCAGGAACAGGTTGGGGGTTTTCTCCCATTCAGCCCATTCATCCAGGGTGTAGAAGTCTTCCGGGCGACGCACGCCCCAGTACAAATGCACCGGATGCTTGAAACCCTTGGCACGGCAATGTTCGATCAGGCTGTGCATTTGCGCCATGCCGGTGCCCGCCGCGATCAGCACCAACGGCCCGTCCGGCAATTCAGACAAGTGCGTGTCACCAAATGGCAGCTCCAGGCGAACCATCCTGTTGCGCTGCAGCTGCTCGATCAGCTTGCGGGCGCTGTCTTCACGCACCAGTACATGCAACTCCAGGTCGCGCCCCGAGTGCGGTGCGCTGGCCAGCGAGAATGCCGACTTGTCACCGTTTTCACGCTCCAGCATCACGTATTGCCCGGCGTGATAACGCGGCGGCTTGCCCGCAGGTGCGCGCAAGCGCACCCGCCACACATCGCCACCCATATCGACACACTCGGTCAACTGACACGCCAGGCTACGCACCGGTAATTCTCCCAACGCAAGCACGCCATCCCACAACACCACACAGTCTTCAAGCGGGGCCGCCAGGCAGGTATAAAACTCGCCATGATCACGCACGTCTCCCGCCTGCTCGACCTGGCCTTCAACCAGCAAGGCCGCACACACGTGGCAATTACCATTGCGACAGCTCTGCGGGCATTCATAGCCCAGACGCTGCGCCGCATCCAGAATTCGCTCGCCAGGCAAGGTTTCCAGTACCGCACCTGAAGGCTGCAAGGTTACACGCATCAATCTATTCCTAATTGATTCCAGATGTCATCGATCCGGCGAGTGACCGCCTCATCCTTGACGATGACCCGACCCCATTCACGGGTGGTTTCACCCGGCCATTTGTTGGTTGCATCCAGGCCCATCTTCGAACCCAGGCCGGAAACCGGTGAGGCAAAGTCGAGATAGTCGATTGGCGTGTTGTCGATCATTACCGTGTCGCGCTTGGGGTCCATACGCGTGGTAATGGCCCAGATGACGTCGTTCCAGTCGCGGGCATTGATGTCGTCGTCAGTCACGATAACGAATTTGGTGTACATGAACTGGCGCAAAAACGACCACACACCCAGCATTACGCGCTTGGCGTGCCCCGGATACTGCTTTTTCATGGTCACGATGGCCATGCGGTACGAGCAGCCTTCGGGCGGCAAGTAGAAGTCGGTGATTTCAGGGAACTGCTTTTGCAGGATCGGTACAAACACTTCGTTGAGCGCCACGCCCAAAATTGCAGGCTCATCCGGTGGACGGCCGGTGTAGGTGCTGTGATAGATCGGTTTGACCCGATGAGTGATGCGCTCGACAGTAAACACCGGGAAGCTGTCCACTTCGTTGTAGTAACCGGTGTGGTCGCCGTACGGGCCTTCGGGCGCCATCTCGCCAGGGTGGATCACGCCTTCAAGGATGATCTCGGCAGTGGCCGGCACTTGCAGGTCGTTGCCGCGGCACTTCACCAGTTCGGTACGATTGCCCCGCAGCAAGCCGGCAAAAGCGTATTCCGACAGGCTGTCGGGCACCGGGGTCACGGCGCCAAGAATGGTCGCCGGGTCTGCGCCCAGGGCCACGGATACCGGGAATGGCTGGCCGGGGTGTTTTTCGCACCAGTCACGGTAGTCCAGTGCACCGCCTCGGTGGCTCAACCAGCGCATGATGACCTTGTTGCGGCCAATCACCTGCTGACGATAGATACCGAGGTTCTGACGGTCCTTGTTAGGGCCTTTGGTCACGGTCAGGCCCCAGGTAATCAGGGGCGCCACGTCGCCAGGCCAGCAATGCTGCACCGGCAGCATGGCGAGATCTACGTCATCCCCCTCAAGGACCACTTCCTGGCACACCGCGTCCTTGACGACTTTCGGCGCCATGGCAATGATCTTGCGGAAGATCGGCAACTTGGACCACGCATCCTTCAGACCTTTAGGCGGCTCGGGCTCCTTGAGGAACGCCAGCAGCTTGCCGATTTCCCGCAGCTCGCTGACAGACTCGGCGCCCATGCCCATTGCCACGCGCTCTGGCGTGCCGAACAAATTGCCGAGCACCGGAATCGTGTGGCCAGTCGGGTTTTCGAACAGCAAAGCCGGGCCTTTGGCACGCAGCGTGCGGTCGCAGATTTCAGTCATCTCCAGGACTGGAGAAACGGGAATCTGGATGCGTTTCAATTCTCCGCGCTGCTCTAGCTGCTGCACGAAATCCCGAAGATCCTTGAATTTCATTGACGGTGGCACCCCTAAAATAGGCGTACATCCTACCTGCTATGCCGGCCGCTGGCAGCTTATCGCTGCTCAGCGGGCGGTATTGGCCTGCTCCGGGGCACGCAACGCCAGATCATCGAACAGCGGGGCCAATGCCGGGAGAACCAGGCGAGCGCCGATTTCGGACAAGTGATTGTCATCGGTATACAACGAATGACCGTCCTGTTCGGCCCGGCACAACCCAGAGGCATCACACAGCTGCGGGGTCGGGTCCAGTACCTGCACATTGGAATCAGCAGCCGCGATATCGGCAAACAGCCGGTTGATAAACGCTTTTTGCCTGAGGTGGTCTTCAACCGGCATGCCGACTTCGGCGGTTGGCTGGTGCAGCATCGCCAGGCGGCTCAGGCGGTACGGCGGATTGAACGGTTGCAACGGCGCCTCCTTCATCAGCCATACGCGGTACCCGGCCTTGCGCAATTGCTCGACCTTCGCCCGCAAGCCATCGGCCAACCGTTGTTCGGCGACCGCGCGGTCATAGTGGCCATTGCCATCGCGCAACGCATGGCCGTGATCGCCCTTGGCATCGCCATACAAGTACAGGCTCCAGCGGGCTACCAGCAGGATGTCGCGCACTGGCTCGGTCGCCAGGGTGCGCTCGACACGACGGTTGTAATCGGCGCACCGCGTACCGTGCTCCAGCCCCTCAAGCGGCAGGCAACCGGCCGAACTGGCCAGCATCACATTGACGCCATGCTGGCGGGCGCTTTCTTCCAGTGCCGGGATCAGGGCCGTGGCGTGGCTGTCGCCCCACACCAGCAACTGAGCCGGCGCGGCGGGCGATAGTCCGTAACGGCAGAACGGCGTGTCGGCCGGGCTCTTGTCATCGGTGATGCAGGCCATCAGCTCAGGTCGCCATTCGCTGGCCCGCGCATATTGCAACGCCTGCTCGGACAAACGCGACGGCAGGCCATCGGTCCAGCGCAGCGCCTGGCCGGCGATACCCAACACCAGAATGCCCAAGCCCGCCGCGATGAGAATCTGACGACGGCCAGCCAATATTCGACGCTCACGAAACGGCGTTTCGACAAAACGCCAGGACAGATAGCCGAGGATCAACGTCAGCGCAATCAACCCGCCCGTCAGCACGGGACCAAACTCCTCCGCGCCGGCATAACTGCCAAACACGAAAACCGGCCAGTGCCACAAATACCAGGAATAGGAAATCAGCCCGAGCCCGACCATTAGCCGCGTGCTCAACACACGCCCGACCCAGGTGCTCTGATGCTCATTGGCCCAGATCAGGGCCACCACGCCCAGCACGGGCAGCAACGCTGCGGCACCCGGGAACGGTGTGCTGTTGTCATAGCCGAACACGGCAACAAGAATCAGCCCCATGCCCAACAGGCTGATAGCTTGCGCTGCCGCCGGGGTCAGACGCTTCTGGCTGGCAGGCGCAATCGCCAGCATGGCACCGGCCAGCAGTTCCCATGCCCTCATCGGCAACAGGAAAAACGCTTTCTCGGGATGCTGGGCCACGGCCCAGACGCTGAGCCCGAACGACACCAGCAACAGGCTGAACAAAGCCAGCCGCCAGTGTTTGAATCGGCTGGACAGCAGGGTCAGCAGCAAGGGAAAGACAATATAGAACTGTTCCTCAACCGCCAGCGACCAGGTATGCAGCAGCGGTTTTAGATCGCTGGCCGCATCGAAATAGCCCTCCTGGCGCATAAACAGCAGGTTGGAAACGAACATCACCTGGTAGCGCACCGAACGCCCCAGCTCTTCGTAGTCCTTGGGTGCCATCAGGAACCAGCCCACAGCCAGCACGGCGGCCATCATCACGAACAAGGCCGGCAGGATTCGCCGCGCGCGACGGGCCCAAAACTCGACAAAACTGAAGCGTGCCGCCTCACGCTGGCGCCAGATGATCGAGGTAATCAAATAACCGGAAATGACGAAGAACACATCGACGCCAACGAATCCGCCTGAAAAACCCGGCACACCAAAGTGGAACAGTACTACGGCAATCACGGCAACAGCTCGCAGGCCATCAATGTCCCTGCGATAAACAAGAGAAGTCATATACGCTCAATTTCGCTAATACATTGTTTTTATTGACCGAAGTTAAGCACAAACCTTCCTTTTTTTTGGCATAAAAAAAGGCGCCCTCGCGGGGCGCCTGATTTTTGTGCGAGAAACCGTGTTACTTGCGCTTCATCGACAAGAAGAACTCATCGTTGGTCTTGGTCTGCTTAAGCTTGTCGACCAGGAATTCGATGGCTGCAACTTCGTCCATCGGGTGCAACAGCTTGCGCAGGATCCACATGCGTTGCAACTCGTCGTCTGCAGTCAGCAACTCTTCACGGCGGGTACCGGAGCGGTTGATGTTGATCGCAGGGAAGACGCGTTTTTCAGCGATCTTGCGGTCCAGAGGCAGTTCCATGTTGCCAGTGCCTTTGAACTCTTCGTAGATCACTTCATCCATCTTCGAGCCGGTTTCAACCAGCGCGGTAGCGATGATGGTCAGCGAGCCGCCTTCTTCGATGTTACGCGCAGCACCGAAGAAACGCTTTGGCTTCTCAAGGGCGTGAGCATCGACACCACCGGTCAGTACCTTGCCGGAGCTCGGGATAACGGTGTTGTAGGCACGGGCCAGACGGGTGATGGAGTCGAGCAGGATCACCACGTCCTTTTTGTGTTCGACCAGGCGCTTGGCCTTCTCGATCACCATTTCGGCAACCTGCACGTGGCGGGTTGGTGGCTCGTCGAAGGTGGAAGCAACCACTTCGCCGCGAACGGTACGCTGCATTTCGGTTACTTCTTCAGGGCGCTCGTCGATCAACAGAACGATCAAGTGCACTTCAGGATTGTTACGCGAAATGTTCGACGCGATGTTCTGCAGCATGATGGTCTTGCCCGCTTTTGGCGGAGCAACGATCAGACCACGCTGACCTTTACCGATCGGAGCACAGAGGTCGATCACGCGACCGGTCAGATCTTCGGTGGAACCGTTACCGATTTCCATCTTCATGCGTACGGTCGGGAACAACGGGGTCAAGTTCTCGAAGAGAATCTTGTTTTTCGCGTTCTCGGGACGATCGTAGTTGATCGTGTCGACTTTCAGCAGTGCGAAGTAACGCTCGCCTTCTTTTGGCGGGCGGATTTTACCGACGATGGTGTCGCCGGTGCGCAAGTTGAAGCGTCGAATCTGGCTAGGAGAGACGTAGATATCGTCAGGGCCTGCCAGGTACGAGGCGTCAGCGGAGCGAAGGAAGCCGAAGCCGTCCTGGAGAATCTCCAGCACGCCATCACCGGAGATTTCCTCGCCGCTTTTCGCGTGCTTTTTGAGCAGGGAGAAAATCACGTCCTGCTTGCGCGAACGGGCCATATTTTCTATGCCCATCTGTTCGGCCAATTCGAGCAGTTCGGTAATCGGCTTTTGCTTGAGTTCAGTCAGGTTCATATAGGAATGACGTAATCATTTATGGGGAGGGAAATTAAGCTTTGGGCTTAATGAGGCCGCGCCGCAGAGAAGGCGACAGGATCGCGTACTAATTCGATAAGGAGTGCGTCGGCGACGGCTTGCAGGGGGCAATGGAGAAACCAGTGCGGGGCCGAATGTACCACTTGAGTTTCATAGCGTCTAGTCCTTGAGCCATGAAAAAGCCCCGCATTTAGCGGGGCTTTTATCGACGCTTAGATATTGGCGTCGAGGAATGCAGCCAACTGCGACTTCGACAGCGCACCGACCTTGGTGGCTTCAACGTTGCCGTTCTTGAACAGCATCAGCGTAGGAATACCGCGTACGCCGTGCTTGGCCGGGGTTTCCTGGTTTTCATCAATGTTCAGCTTGGCAACAGTCAGCTTGCCTTTGTAAGTCTCTGCGATCTCGTCCAGAACCGGCGCGATCATTTTGCAAGGGCCACACCATTCAGCCCAGTAGTCGACCAGTACAGCGCCTTCAGCCTTGAGAACATCGGCCTCAAAGCTAGCGTCGGTGACGTGTTTAATAAGATCGCTGCTCATGGAAGTCTCCGTGGTTGTAAGCAAAAACGTAGCACATCATAGCTGTCATCACCGCGTTCAGGAAGGTGAGGGACGATTGACTCTCACTATAGTGGTGCATGAGTGCAGATATCGCCCGTTTCAGGAGCCGTCGGGGGTGACGAAGGCAATCCCGGTTCGCGAGGCAGCCTGGCGAATGTGCTCGCTCATGGCCTTTTGTGCAGGGCCGCTGGCATGACGGGCCAGGGCCCGGAGGATTTTGCGGTGCTCCTGCCAGGTTTCCATGGCCCGCTCCGGGCGGATAAACGGCAGCTTCTGGCTTTCCAGAAAAATATCGCCACGGGTGATCAGCATAATGGCCATTGCCTGATTGCCACTGGCACGCAGGATCAGTTGATGGAACTCGAAGTCCAGCTGCGCGGCACGCTCAAAATCCCCGGCGCGTAACTCATGGCGCATTGCCTCGACATTGTCCTGCAACACATCCAGTTCGTCGCGGGTCAAGCGCACCGCCGCCAGCCCCGCAGCGAAACCTTCCAGTGCGTATCGCAGCTGGAAAATATCCTGCGGGCAGGCCTGGGCTGCATAGGGCCAGTCCGTAACCGGAACAACCGGGACATCTGCTTGCGCGGCCTGCACATACACGCCTTTACCCGGCTGCACACTGATCACGCCCAGGGCACTGAGCGAAGATAACGCCTCGCGCAGCGATGCCCGGCTGACCCCCAACTGCACCGCCAGCTCGCGCTGCGACGGCAAGGCATCTCCCGGCGCAAAAGCGTTTTCGGCGATCAATTTACGAATGGCCAGCAATGCCACTTCGGGTACGGCCCGTGCGCTTGAATTCATCACAAATCGGCTTGATCGGCTCAGGAAAGGCGTAGTTGTAAAGCTATTGCCAACGCTCGGCAAGTCACGCCCCAAGCCGGTTCAAGCCCTGTGAGAAACGCCCGATAGAGGTGCAAAAAACGTCATCACTGTTCAGACCAGTCAGACCGCCGCATGCCTTCTGAAATCAGCCCTGGCGGTCATAAAAGCCCTGTTGGCATGGCCTGTGCTCTGGCTCAACGGCGCACACCACCGCGCGCCCTTTCCGGAGAATTGCCATGACCCAGCGTTACAGCGCCTTGATTTGCGCCTTGTTCGCCAGCCTGATGCTGAGCCAGGCCCCGGCCCACGCCAGTGACCTCGATGAGGTGATGGCACGCGGCACCCTCAAGGTCGCAGTCCCCCAGGATTTTCCGCCCTTCGGCTCGGTCGGCCCGGACATGCAGCCTCGCGGGCTGGATATCGACACCGCCAAATTGCTGGCCGATCAGCTCAAGGTCAAACTTGAACTGACGCCCGTAAACAGCACCAACCGTGTGCCCTATCTGACCACCGGCAAAGTCGATGTAGTGATTTCCAGCTTGGGCAAAAACCCGGATCGTGAAAAAGTCATCGATTTTTCCCACGCTTATGCGCCGTTCTACCTTGGCGTATTTGGCCCGCCAGACGCGCAGATCAAGACCCTAGATGACCTCAAGGGTAAAACCATCAGCGTGACCCGTGGCGCCATCGAAGACATCGAACTGACCAACGTGGCGCCAGCCGGCGTGACCATCAAACGCTTCGAAGACAACAACTCGACCATCGCCGCGTATCTGGCAGGCCAGGTGGACCTGATCGCCAGCGGCAACGTGGTGATGGTCGCCATCAGCGAACGCAACCCCAAGCGCATCCCGGCCATGAAACTCAAGCTCAAGGATTCACCGGTCTACGTCGGCGTGAACAAGGGCCAGCCCGAGTTGCTGGACAAGGTGAACCAGATTCTGGCCACGGCCAAGGCTGACGGCAGCCTGGAAAAAAACGCGCTGCAATGGCTTAAAGAGCCGCTGCCAGCTGACCTCTGACACTTTGCGACGGGGTCAATCATGGCTTATCAGTTCGACTTTTTACCGGTGCTGCAAAACAGCGACCTGTTATTACGCGGCGCCCTGTTTACCCTTGAACTGACAGCGATCGGCACAGTATTCGGCGTCAGCCTGGGGATTGTCGGCGCCGTGGTCCGGGCGTGGAATATTCGACCTTTCGCTGCGTTGTTCGGGTTGTATGTCGAGTTGATCCGCAACACGCC
Organism: Pseudomonas sp. FSL R10-1339; assembly: GCF_009600545.1. Classification (NCBI taxonomy): domain Bacteria; kingdom Pseudomonadati; phylum Pseudomonadota; class Gammaproteobacteria; order Pseudomonadales; family Pseudomonadaceae; genus Pseudomonas; species Pseudomonas sp. FSL R10-1339. The sequence continues at coordinate 75,048 of NZ_WIVQ01000004.1, forward strand.
GTTTCTGGTGCAGCTATTTTTTATCTTTTTCGGCTTGCCGGGCCTGGGTGTGCATATCAGCGAGTGGCAGGCCGCGGTGCTGGCGATGGTGATCAACCTGGGTGCCTATTCCACGGAAATTATCCGCGCAGGTATTCAGGCGATCCCCAAAGGTCAGCTGGAAGCAGCATCTGCACTGGCCATGAGCCGATTCGAGGCGTTCCGCCATGTGGTCCTGCAACCGGCGCTGGCCAAGGTTTGGCCAGCTCTGAGCAGCCAGATCATCATCGTGATGCTCGGCTCGGCGGTCTGCTCGCAAATTGCCACTGAAGAGCTGAGCTTTTTTGCCAATTTCATTCAGTCACGCAATTTTCGCAGCTTCGAAACCTACGTCCTGACCACCCTGATTTACCTGTGCATGGCCTTGTTGATCCGCCAGTTACTGAACTGGTTCGGCCGCCGCTACCTGAGCAGGAGTCGCTGATGGATTTCACGTTCTGGGACATCGTGCGTAACTTGCTGACGGGTTTGCAGTGGACAGTCGCCTTGTCTCTTGTTGCGTTTATCGGCGGCGGCTTTATCGGCTTGCTGGTGTTGCTGATGCGCATTTCCAAAAGCCGCTTCGCCCGCACTCTGGCGCGCGGTTATATAGAGCTGTTCCAGGGTACGCCCCTGCTGATGCAGCTGTTTTTGATCTTCTTTGGCATTGCCCTGCTGGGCATCGATATTTCGCCGTGGATGGCCGCGGCCCTGGCGCTGACATTGTTCACCAGTGCCTACCTGGCCGAGATCTGGCGCGGCTGCGTCGAGTCGATTGCCCACGGCCAGTGGGAGGCCTCGGCCAGCCTGGCACTCAGCCCGCTGGAGCAATTGCGCTACGTGATCCTGCCGCAAGCCTTGCGGGTCGCCATCGCGCCGACCGTCGGCTTTTCGGTGCAGGTCATCAAAGGCACTGCCGTGACCTCGATTATTGGATTCACCGAATTGACCAAGACCGGCAGCATGCTGGCCAATGCCACCTTCGAGCCTTTCATGGTCTATGGCCTGGTGGCTCTGGGTTACTTCCTCTTGTGCTACCCCCTGTCGCTCAGTGCGCGCTATCTGGAAAGGAGACTGCATGCCTCTGCTTAGAGTTACCGCCCTGCATAAATACTACGGCGACCACCACGTGCTCAAAGGCATCGACCTGACGGTCGAACAGGGCCAGGTGGTCGCGATCATTGGCCGCAGCGGCTCGGGCAAGAGTACCTTGCTCAGAACCCTCAACGGGCTGGAGTCCATTAACGACGGGGTGATTGAGGTCGATGACGAATACCTGGATGCCGCCCGGGCAGACTTGCGAAGCCTGCGCCAGAAGGTCGGCATGGTGTTTCAGCAGTTCAATCTGTTCCCGCACCTGAGCGTGGGCGAAAACGTCATGCTGGCCCCGCAAGTGGTGCAAAAGGTGCCCAAAGCCAAGGCCGCCGAACTGGCGCGCCAGATGCTGGAACGGGTGGGGCTGGGCGACAAGTTCGACGCCTTCCCGGAGCGCCTGTCGGGCGGTCAACAGCAGCGGGTGGCGATTGCCCGGGCTTTGGCCATGTCACCCAAGGTGCTGTTGTGTGATGAGATCACCTCGGCCCTCGACCCGGAGCTGGTCAATGAAGTGCTCAGCGTGGTGCGCCAGCTGGCCCGTGAAGGCATGACGCTGATCATGGTCACCCACGAGATGCGTTTTGCCCGTGAAGTTGGCGACAAACTGGTGTTTATGCACCAGGGCAAGGTGCATGAAGTGGGTGACCCCAAAGTGCTGTTCGCCAACCCGCAAACCCCGGAACTGGCGAATTTCATCGGAACGTTGTAGTCACTGACGAGGTACGAGGCTACGGGAATCGCAGAGCCTGAAAACACGAGGCCTCGGATAACAGCTAACCTCATTGCTTTCGTGCTCCACATCAAGGCAGGTGATATCACGCGTTGGCGCGAGCCTTTGATCGTGGCACGATGGCCGGGTTATCGACCGAGACCCCTCAACCATGCCCCAATCCCAAGCAAGGAATCCGTCCCTGATCGCCGCCATTGATCTGGGTTCTAACAGCTTTCACATGGTGGTGGCCAAGGCCCAGAACGGCGAAATCCGCATACTTGAGCGTCTTGGTGACAAGGTGCAGTTAGCTGCCGGCATCGACGAAGAACGCAAGCTCAGCGAAGAATCCATGCAGCGCGGGCTCGATTGCCTCAAGCGTTTCGCCCAACTGATCAACGGTATGCCGTTGGGTGCCGTGCGTATTGTGGGAACCAACGCATTGCGCGAGGCGCGCAACCGCAACGAGTTTATCGTGCGTGCCGAAGAGATCCTGGGTCACACCGTTGAAGTGATTTCCGGTCGTGAAGAAGCGCGCCTGATCTACCTGGGTGTGTCCCACACCCTCGCCGACACGCCGGGCAAACGCCTGGTGGCCGACATCGGCGGCGGCAGTACCGAGTTCATCATTGGCCAGCGTTTTGAGCCCCTGCTACGCGAAAGCCTGCAAATGGGCTGCGTCAGCTTTACCCAGCGCTATTTCCGCGACGGCAAGATCACCCCGGCACGCTACGCCCAGGCCTACACGGCTGCACGCCTGGAAATCATGAGCATCGAGCACGCCCTGCACCGCCTGACCTGGGATGAGGCCATCGGCTCTTCGGGTACCATTCGGGCCATTGGCCTGGCGCTCAAGGCGGGCGGTCATGGTAACGGCGAAGTAAACGCCGAAGGCCTGTCCTGGCTCAAGCGCAAGCTGTTCAAGCTGGGCGACGCGGACAAGATCGACTTCGAAGGCATCAAGCCCGACCGTCGCGCCATCTTCCCGGCCGGGCTGGCGATTCTTGAAGCAATCTTCGACGCCCTTGAACTGCAACGTATGGATCACTGTGACGGCGCTCTGCGCGAAGGCGTGCTGTACGACCTTCTGGGCCGCCATCACCACGAAGACGTGCGTGAGCGCACCCTCAGCTCGCTGATGGACCGTTACCATGTCGATCGCGAGCAAGCGGCCCGGGTTGAACGCAAGGCGCTGCGCGCCTTCGATCAAGTGGCCAAGTCGTGGGGCCTCAAGGACGGTGTATGGCGTGAACTGTTGAGCTGGGCGGCCAAGGTGCATGAAGTCGGGCTGGACATTGCCCACTATCATTACCACAAGCACGGCGCCTACTTGATAGAGCACTCCGACCTGGCTGGTTTCTCACGCGAAGACCAGCAAATGCTCGCGCTGCTGGTGCGCGGCCATCGTCGCAACATTCCTAAAGACAAGTTCGCCGAATTTGGCGAAGACGGCATCAAGCTGATTCGCCTGTGCGTGCTGTTGCGCTTTGCGATCCTGTTCTACCACATCCGTGGCAACCAGGAAGCCTCGCAGGTGAAGCTGCGCGCCGAGGGCGATCACCTGGACGTCATCTTCCCCGACGGCTGGCTGGAACAGAACCCGCTGACCCAGGCTGACTTCGAACAAGAAGCGCAATGGCTGACCCGGGTCGGAATTGTGCTGACGGTTTCCTGACCGGGCACAACTCAAACCAACTGTGGGAGCGAGCAGGCTCGCTCCCACAGTCGTTACAGCGTTATACCGATGGCCCGGTACTCACGGCCAGTACCGGCAGGCTCAGACGCTCAAGCAGCGTGGCTTGCGCACTGCGCGGGTTCTGGTTGCCCGTTGGCGTATTGCGGATATACCGCCCGTCCGACTGAAGGCTCCAGCTGTGGGTGTTGTCCGTCAGATAGCACTCAAGCTCCTTCTTGACCCGCAGAATCAGCTTTTTACCCTCGACCGGGAAGCACGTCTCAACACGCTTATCGAGATTGCGCTCCATCCAATCGGCACTCGACAGGAACATCTGCTCCTCGCCGCCATTGAGGAAGTAGAACACCCGTGTGTGCTCCAGGAAGCGCCCGATGATCGAACGCACATGAATATTGTGCGAAACGCCGGCAATCCCGGGACGCAGGCAGCACATCCCGCGTACCACCAGATCAATACGCACGCCGGACTGACTGGCCTTGTACAGCGCACGGATGATTTTCGGATCGGTCAGCGAGTTGAACTTGGCGATGATATGCGCCGGTTTGCCTTCAACAGCGAACTGGGTCTCGCGGGCAATCATGTCCAGCATGCCCTTTTTCAAAGTGAAAGGCGCATGCAGCAGTTTTTTCATGCGCAGCGTCTTGCCCATGCCGATCAACTGGCTGAACAACTTGCCGACGTCTTCACACAGCGCGTCGTCGGAGGTCAGCAAGCTGTAGTCGGTGTAAAGCTTGGCGTTGCCGGCGTGGTAGTTGCCGGTACCCAGATGCGCGTAACGCACGATCTCCCCCGCCTCACGGCGCAGAATCAGCATCATCTTGGCGTGGGTCTTGAAACCGACTACGCCATAGATCACCACCGCACCGGCAGCTTGCAGGCGACTGGCCAGTTGCAGGTTGGACTCTTCGTCAAAGCGCGCACGCAACTCGATCACCGCGGTCACTTCTTTACCGTTACGCGCAGCATCAACCAGCGCATCAACGATTTCGGAGTTGGCGCCGCTGCGGTACAGGGTCTGGCGTACGGCCAGCACATGCGGATCCTTGGCAGCCTGGCGAAGCAAGTCGACGACCGGAGTAAACGACTCAAACGGGTGCAGCAGCAAGATGTCCTGTTTGCTGACCACGCTAAAAATGTTCTCGCTGTTCTGCAACAGCTTGGGAATCGCCGGGGTAAACGGCGTGTATTGCAGCTCAGGGTGGCTGTCGAGGCTGGTGATGCTGAAAAGGCGTGTCAGGTTGACCGGACCATTGACCTGATACAACTCGGTCTCATGCAGGCTGAACTGCTTGAGCAGGTAGTCGGACAGATGCTTGGGGCATGTGTCGGCCACTTCCAGGCGTACGGCATCGCCGTATCGACGCGAGAACAACTCGCCACGCAGCGCACGGGCCAGGTCTTCAACATCTTCGGTATCAACCGCCAGATCGGCGTTACGGGTCAGGCGGAACTGGTAGCAGCCTTTCACCTTCATGCCTTGAAACAGGTCATCGGCGTGGGCGTGAATCATCGACGACAGGAACACATAGTTGTCGCCAGCCCCACCCACGTCTTCAGGCAGTTTGATCACGCGTGGCAACAGACGCGGTGCCGGGATGATCGCCAGGCCTGAATCACGACCAAAGGCATCGATGCCTTCCAGCTCGACGATAAAGTTCAGGCTCTTGTTCACCAGCAACGGGAACGGGTGCGTCGGGTCCAGGCCAATCGGTGTGATGATCGGCGCGATTTCGTCGCGGAAGAACTTGCGTACCCACGCCTTGATCTTGGTGTTCCAGTGCCGGCGACGGATAAAGCGCACCTGATGCTTTTCAAGCTCGGGCAACAGAATGTCGTTGAGGATCGCGTACTGGCGATCCACATGGCCGTGGACCAGTTCGCTGATGCGGGCCAGCGCCTGATGCGGCTGCAAGCCATCGGCACCGGCCTGCTCACGGGCGAAGGTGATTTGTTTTTTCAGGCCTGCGACACGAATTTCGAAAAACTCATCCAGGTTGCTGGAAAAAATCAGCAGAAACTTCAAGCGTTCAAGCAGCGGATAGGACTCATCCAGCGCTTGTTCCAATACGCGAATGTTGAACTGTAATTGCGACAACTCACGATGGATGTACAGGCTGCTGTCATCAAGGCCAGGAACGGCAATCGCCGGATGCACCGCCGCGTGCGACTCGGCCGCAGCAGGCGCATGGGCTTGCTGTTCAGGCGGGGTTTCAGGGACTGGCTCAACAATCGGCTGAGCTTCAGTGGCAACGATTTCAGCAAGTCCTTCGGTATTCATTGAATGTTCCTGTAAGAGCGGGTTTGACTCTCGTAACAGTTAAGCGACACCAGCAGTCAAGTTGTCAGAATGCCATCAACGCCTGTGGGTTTAAACCGCTCCCGGGCGCTTTATGCGGGCCAGAGACTGGTTAGAGGCCGATTTGTCGAAATTGTTTCCTGGGCAACCGACGCAGACACTGCGGGAGCGGGCTTGCTCGCGATTCAAACACCGCAGAGTTTCAGATTGACTGAGTCAACCCCATCGCAGTCAAGCCAGCTCCCACAGGTTCGAAGCAATAATCACCTGCGCGCATGGTTATAACGCTTCGCCATGAACACTAGATGACAACGCTAATGATGTAGGTCAAATACACATGATTTGTAGGACTTGTTAACGCAAAGTCACATTTCGATACTTTCCCGAACGTCCCTTAAGGCGTAGGCTGCGCGTTCATTTCGCCAGCATCCAGACAATGCTCCAACAATTTCTTCAAGAATTCGGCTACTTCGCCCTGTTTCTAGGGACGTTCTTTGAAGGTGAGACCATTCTGGTTCTCGCAGGCTTCTTGGCGTTCCGCGGATACATGGACCTCAAACTGGTCATGATCGTGGCATTCCTCGGCAGTTATGCCGGAGATCAGCTGTGGTACTTCCTGGGGCGCAAGCACGGCCGCAAACTGTTGGCGCGCAAACCGCGCTGGCAACTTATGGGCGACAAGGCGCTGGAGCACATTCGCAGGCACCCGGATATCTGGGTCCTGAGTTTCCGCTTCGTCTACGGCCTGCGTACCGTCATGCCCGTGGCAATCGGCCTGTCAGGCTACCCTCCGGGCCGCTATTTGCTGCTCAACGGCATTGGTGCGGCCATCTGGGCCATTGCCCTGGCTACCGCCGCCTATCACTTTGGCGCCGTGCTCGAAGGCTTGCTGGGCAACGTCAAGAAATATGAGCTGTGGGTGCTCGGTGCCCTGCTCCTGATCGGCCTGTGCCTGTGGGCCCGCCGCCGCTTCAAGAATGCACGCCTGGCCAGACAGACCGCTCTTGAAGAGAAAAACAAGAGCAACGCCGAAGTCAGCAACCCGCCAGCCGAGTGATACGGTTTCTGCACACGTAGAGCCCCATCACGCTCAACAGGGTGTAACTGGACAGGCCGACCCAGCCCAATGCGCTGGCCGGCCACAGACCGGCCACAGGGGCCAGCCAGACCAGTGGCAGGTTGAGCGCCAGGCGCAGCCACTCAAGTTTCAGCGCCCAAGGCCGGTTCTCCAGACCTGCCCCCAGCACAAACAGCCCCAACGCCATATACCCCCAGCCCAGCATCAGCGCCTGGGGCGACAACGTCTCGCCCAGATTCAGCAAATAACTGCCCAGCGCCAGATAAACTGCAAATTGCGCCGCGATATACACCTGTTGGCGCCGTGCCAGTGGCACCTCGAATTTTACAAACCGGCTCAGGTCCGGCTTGTTTATCGGGTACTTCGCCGCTACATCCGCCGGACGCCAGCCCGTGGGCATAAACCAGATCCTCAGCTTGTCCCGCCAGCGCTCGGTGCGCTGCGCATCAGCCAGCAACTGGCCATAGAACTGCCAGTTGGCCCACAGCGGATTCCAGCTTTGCAGCGGCGTGGTCACGCCGAAAATCACCGGCTCGGCGTCGTCTTCTTCCTGAAAAGTGCCGAACAAACGGTCCCAGACAATGAACACTCCACCGTAATTGCGATCCATATACAGAGCATTCTGCGCATGGTGAGCCCGATGATTGGAAGGTGTCACAAACAACCACTCGAACCAGCCCAGCTTGGGCACATGGCGGGTATGGACCCAGAACTGATAGAGCAGGTTGACGGTGGCCACGGTGACAAATACCGGCAGCGGCACACCCAGCACCGCCATTGGCAGGTAAAAGACCCAACCAAGCACAAACCCGGTGCTGGTTTGGCGCAGGGCGGTGGACAGGTTGTAGTCTTCGCTCTGATGATGCACCGAATGCGCGGCCCAGAGCACGTTGCGCTCATGCCCCAGGCGGTGGTGCCAGTAGTAGCAAAAATCGTACAAGACAAACGCAAACAGCCACACCCACAGGCTGTCTTCGGGCAATTGCAGCAGCGCCAGATATTTCAATGCCAGCGCGTAGGTGATCAGCCCCACGCCTTTGGTCAGCAAACCGGTGGTGGTCGACAGCACACCGGCGCTCAGGCTGCTGATAGTGTCAGCCAGGCGATAGGTGTGCATTGCGCGCCAGCGGTCGGCCAGCAGCTCGACAGCAATCAGCACAAAGAAAAACGGTACGGCATACAGAATCAGCTTCATGGCACACCCCGAGCGGTATTCCATCAAGCGTAGGCGCACTTGCTGCGAAACCCTATGGCATCAAGCGCCAAATCAGGCGACATTAATGCCATGAACAAGGAGATCGACATGACCACTAAAAAAGTTGCCGTGATTCTTTCCGGCTGCGGCGTCTATGACGGCGCCGAGATCCACGAAAGCGTGATCACCCTGCTACGCCTGGACCAGCGCGGCGCCAAAGTACAGTGCTTTGCCCCCGACATTGCACAACTGCATGTCATCAACCACCTGACCGGCGAGCCAATGCCCGAGTCACGCAACGTACTGGTGGAGTCAGCGCGGATTGCCCGGGGCGAGATCAAGGATGTTCGTGAGGCCAAGGTCGAGGATTTTGACGCCCTGATCATACCGGGCGGGTTTGGTGCCGCCAAAAACCTCTCCAACTTTGCCACCGATGGTGCTGCGTGCTCGGTTCAGGCTGATGTGCTGAGCCTGGCCGAAGCCTTTGCCGAAGCTGGCAAACCGATTGGCCTGATGTGCATCTCACCTGCCATTGCCGCCAAGATTTATGGCCCAGGCGTGATCTGCACCATCGGCACCGACGCAGATACCGCTGCAGCCGTCACCAAAATGGGTGGCACCCACCAAGAGTGTGAAGTGTCGGAAATTGTCGAGGACAAGGCCCGCAAGCTGGTCAGCACCCCGGCCTATATGCTCGCCAAATCCATCAGCGAAGCAGCGTCAGGGATCAACAAGATGGTTGACCGCGTGCTTGAGCTGACGCAAAAAAACTGATCAACCCCGTGCCAGCCGGGTCAGGATACGGTCCAGGGCATTGGCGAACGCCTGCTTGTCGCGTTCGCCATAGGCACCCTGCCCGCCGCTGACCTGGCCTTGCTCGCGCAGATCGGTAAACAGATTACGCACCGCCAGGCGCTCGCCCATGTTTTGCGGGTCAAACTCCTTGCCGCGCGGGTCCAGCGCGGCAACGCCCTTTTTGACCAGCCGGTCGGCCAACGGCACATCGCTGCAAATCACCAGTTCGCCGGGCACGGCGTGCTCCACCAGATAATCATCCGCCGCATCCGGGCCGCTGGGCACCACAATCAGTTTGACCAGGGCGTAGGTCGGTTTGATCTGGCTCTGCCCTGCCACCAGCACCACCTCAAACTGACGCTTGAGAGCGAACTTGATGACCTGATCCTTTGCCGCCTTGGGGCAGGCGTCTGCGTCGATCCAGACACGCATAGAGAATTGCTCCTGAGTGTTGCCGCTCCCACTGAGGGGAGGTGTATAAGGATTTAAGAAGCCTGCACCCGACGCTTTTCCGCCAGTTTGCTTCGGCCGTACAACACGATAATTGCCAAAATGGCTACGGCCTGCGCACTCAGCGAGTACGCATCTGCATGAATACCCAGCCAGTCGAAGTCGAAGAACGCGACAGGCCGCGTGCCAAAGATGCCCGCCTCTTGCAGCGCTTTCACGCCATGCCCGGCGAATACCACCGACAGGGCGCAGAGCAAAGCCGCGTTGATGCTGAAAAACAGCGCCAATGGCAATTTGGCCGAGCCACGCAGGATGATCCACGCCAGGCCCATCAGCAAGACCAGTGCCGTGGCGCCGCCCGCCAGTACCGCGTTGTGGCCCGCCGGGCCGGCTTGCAGCCACAGGGTTTCGTAGAACAGGATCACTTCGAACAGTTCGCGGTACACCGAAAAGAACGCCAGTATCGCGAAGCCAAAACGACCGCCACCGCTGACCAGGCTGCTTTTGATGTAATCCTGCCACGCGGCGGCGTGACGACGGTCGTGCATCCATACGCCCAGCCACAGCACCATGACGCTGGCGAACAGCGCAGTACAACCTTCCAGCAGTTCACGCTGGGCACCGCTGACGTCAATCACATAGGCCGCCAGCGCCCAGGTCGCCAGCCCGGCCACCAGGGCCAGACCCCAGCCGACGTTGACACTGCGCACCGCCGATTGCTGGCCGGTATTGCGCAGGAAAGCCAGAATCGCGGCCAGCACCAGAATTGCTTCCAGGCCTTCACGCAGCAAAATCAACAACCCGGAGACATAGCTCAAAGTCCAGCTCAGGCCATCGCTGCCCAGCAGCCCGGCAGATTCCTTGAGCAAGACTTTGGCCGCTTCCAGTCGCTGCTCGACCTGCTCGATCGGCAAGCCGTCCTGCAGCGATTGCCGATAGGCCATCAGGGCTTTTTCAGTGTTTTTGCGCACATTGGCGTCAACGTTATCCAGCGAGCTTTCAACGAGTTCAAAACCTTCCAGATAAGCCGCCACCGACAGGTCGTAGGCTTGCTCACGGTCACCGGCGCGGTAAGCCGCAAGGCTTTTATCCAGGGTGGCGCTGGTGTAGTCGAGCAGCTGCGCCGGGCCGCGTTTGACTTGCGGCGGCTGCGCCCGCTGGGCACGGAACGTTGCGGTCGCCTCGGGGCCTTCAGCCGCCAGCACTTCATTCGGGGTTTGACGGGCAAGGTCCGCCAGGTTGTAGGTTTTGTCTGCCTTGCTGGCACTCGGGTCGGCACTCAGCCCGGCGATGTAGGTGGCCAGGTCCCAGCGCTGACGCTCGTCCAGCTGATCAGAAAACGAAGGCATATCGGTGCCTTCAACCCCCAGGCCAAGGGTGTTATAGATCGCGTAGAGGCTCAGCCGGTCCAGGCGCTGCGCGTCACGCAGGTTCGCAGGCGGCGGCGTCATACCGACACTGGCAGGGCCGTCACCGGCGCCGGTTTCACCGTGGCACACCGAGCAATGCTGGGCATACAAGGGTGCGCCACGGGTAGGGTCAGGGGTAATGGCGGGGGCCTGGCTGACCTCGTAGGCCACCGCCAGTTTGGCACCCAACTGACGTGCTTCATGCGCAACGGCGGTGCCGTCTACACGCTGTTCGATGGCGCTTTGCAGGGCGTTCACGCCTTGCAGCAGCTCCTCACGCTCAGGGCGTTGCGGCAAGTCCGCGAGCAGGCCTTTGAGCACGGCCAGAAACTCGAGTTGCTCGCGGTATTCGGTCTCATCAATAACCTTGCCGTTTTCAACTGTAGGCGGATAGTCAGCACCAATGTAGTCAATCAGGTGCAGCGCTTGTGAGGCGCCTTCCGGGGTGTTGGCAGAGGCAACAAGGCTGCACAACGCGAGCACGGGCAACAATAGCCATGCCAAAAAACGCGAGCGGGAGGTCATCGATCAATCCGGATGGAAATGAGAAGTAACATATTGTTTACCGTTACTGGCCGCCGACTCAAGGCCCTCGTATGCGATCGCGCCGTAAATCAGCGAATTGCAATTCTGCGATTGAACTGGCTAAACATAGCGAGCCTTGCAGATTGATAGCCCCTTTATTGCAAGTGCTTGTGGGTTAACTATCGCCACAAATGTAGGCAATTTCCCAAAGTGATTAAACACAGCCATCACGCCCTGATTAAGGCTACTTCCCCTCCGCCGACGCTGCTAAAAATACCGATCCTTCACCACAACTGATCACCCGTACTCGGGCCCGGTCTCTGCGGTATCGACAAGTATTTATGGTTTAGACGCCCGGGGACACTCATACCCATGACCGCTCGCGCCCTTAACGCTCTCATTTTGAGCGTGCTCACCTTACTGACTGGATGCTCGGTATTTCGTAGTTATGACAGCGAACTGCAAGCCACCAACCAGCAGTTGTCGGCTGGCAATGTCGATGGCGCACTGGTCCTGCTCGAACAAAACAACAGCAGCCAGAACAAAGACCTTCTCTACTACCTGGAAAAAGGCGAGTTATTGCGCGCAAAGGGCGACCTTGCTGCAAGCCAGAAGGCATGGCGCAACGCTGACAAATTGATATATGCCTGGGAGGAGTCGGTCAGGCTCGATACCGCCAGGTACCTCGCACAGTTCTCCAGTTTTCTGGTCAACGACAAAGTCCGCCGCTATGAAGGCCATGACTACGAGAAAGTCTGGTTGAGTACGCAAATGGCTCTGAATCTGTTGAACCTTAACGATTTCGAAGGTGCCCGCACGGAAATCAAAAAAACCCATGAACGCGAAGCCCTGATCACTGAACTTCGGGACAAGGAATACTTGAAACGTGAGCAGGAAGCAGAACGCAGGGGAGTACGGGCCCGGCTCAAGGATCTGCGTGGCTACCCGCTGAAAAGTCTTGATGCACCCGACGTACTGGAGCTGAAAAATAGTTATCAGAGCGCCTTTAGTCATTATTTGGCGGGCTTTTTTTACGAGGCTTTGGGAGAACGAAGCCTTGCCGCACCAGGCTATCGAAAGGCCGCAGAACTGCGACCCAACACACCTCTGATCGAGCAAAACCTGCTGAACCTGGACAAACCAGAGGCCCGCAGCGATGAAAGCGAAGTTCTGATAGTGCTGCAAAATGGCTTTGCACCGGCGCGAGACTCAATACGTCTCCCACTGCCATTAACCATCAGCAACAACCTCGTCATTACGCCGCTGTCATTTCCGGTGATCAGGCCTTACACCCCCAATACGCCCCTCACCCATGTCGTCGTCAACGGCCAGCTTCATCCCCTCACCTTGCTTAACACCACCACGACCATGTCGCGTCGCGCCCTGCGCGATGAACTGCCGTGGATCCTCCTGCGTAGCAGCGCGCGGGCTGTCACTCGAGGCGTCGCACAAAAACAACTCAATGACGACAACCCGCTGGCCGGCCTGCTTCTGGGAGTTGCTTCGACTGTTCTGGAAGACGCGGATACGCGCACCTGGCGCACCCTGGCAGACAACACATATGTGGTGCGTTTACGCCTCAACCGTGGTGAGCATCAAATTAGTCTGCCCGACATCCCGGGCAGTACGCCGATACGCATAAGGGCCGAACGCGGCTATCAGGTCATCACGATACGCACGATCGGTAATCGCGTTTTCCACCATGCCGCCGCTGGCAGTACTACACCCGTCACCCCCCCGCTGGCTTTCATAAGCCGACAAAAACCCTGAGGAACCCACGATGCGATATTTGCTCTCGGGCGCTCTGGCGCTGTTTTTACTGATCGGCTGCGCCACACCGTCACCTCCACAACCCAACAGTGCAGCAAGCAAGATTACGGTCATGGGCAAGTTCAAACATATCTCTGCCGGAGCGATCCGCGTAGCGCGTGTAAATGGCTTCATGACCGTAAACGCCCAGATGACCAACACCAGCCGCCACAACCGAATGGTTTATTACCGATTTACCTGGCTGGGCAAGGACGGTTTTCCCGTTGCCAATGAAGAAGGCTGGAAAACCATCACCCTGTACGCCAAACAAAACACTTTTATTCCTGCTATTGCACCAGTGCCTCAAGCCAGGGATTTCCGCCTGGAAGTGAAAACCCCCTGAGCCTGTAGCCTTTGTCACACCTGGAGAGCTATTCCATGCTTGCACGCACTTCATTACTCGCCCTTATGCTGATTCTGATCAGCGGGTGTTCCAACACTTCGCCAGTCATCGGCGGCAAAAACATAACTTATGGCGACACCAAGGCTGTGGAACTGATCACCAATGAGTTTGGCTCGACTGACCTGCAGATGATCGCCGAAAGCATGACACGTTCCCTTGCTCAGTCCGGCATTCTTCAGGGAAGGCCGGTGGTACAGGTCTACGATGTGAAAAACAAAACCAGCGAGTACATCGATACCCGCCAGATAACCACGTCGATAAAAACCCAACTGATGAAAACCGGCACCGTTCGTTTTGCGAGCGACAACACCGACATGCAAAGCCAGGTCGACCAACTTCAGTTGCAAAACCAAAGCGGCCTGTACAAAAAAACGACGATCAGCAAGACCGGCAACATGATCGCAGCCAAATACCGCCTCGAAGGCTCCATCACCTCGATTGTGAAGCGCAGCAAGGACTTCAAAGATGTTTTCTACACATTCAACCTGCAACTGGTCGATCTCGAAAGCGGCCTGGCGGAATGGATGGACGAAAAAGAAATCCGCAAAACAACGGAGCGCTAAGCGATGCGTATCTGGATATGCGTTATCAGCCTGCTCTGTATCTGGGAAGTTCAAGCTGCCCCCAAAATAGCCGTGACCGACCTGGCTTATGAGACCCGCGTACAGCAATACGTCCAGTCAACCACTGCACGTAACCGTTTTCAGTCCGGCCCGTACCACGCCAATGGCTCGGCGAGCTACCAGACGTACGAGAGCCGCAACAGCTACATCCAGCAAAACGAGTTGCGCAATTTCAGTGGCGATATCAAAGGAAAGATTCTCAAATCCGGGTTGTTCCGACTGGTGCAGGCCAAGCCTTACAAAGCCAGCGACAAAACGGATGTTTATGACGTCATCAAGCGCATAAAGGCCGGTCATTTCAAAGGCGCCGACTACGTTCTGTTTGGCACGGTGTCTGACATTGATTTCACCCGGGACCTCAACGCACTGGCCAATACCAGGAGTTATTCGGCGATACTGGGGTTGACGCTGGTTGCTGACTTCAGCCTGATCAACACCCGTACCCTTGAGGTCACCTCAGCATTCACTGCCATGGGTAAAGGGGAGGACATCAAACTGACAAACCGCCACGATCTCAGAGTGTCCCTTAACCGGCCCCAGGTTATACGCGACGTAGCCGCAACCCTTGGCGAGGACGTGGTACGGCAACTACAAGAGCAACTGACAGGCATTGCACCTCAGCCGCCAAAGAGCGCGCCAGCACCACTCAACAGACTACCCGAGGATGAAGCTGCGGTGATTCTGCGCTGAGCCCTGAGCACAAGCCAGTTGTCGCTCAACAGCCGAGATCAGACCGACGTGTAATGCTGAGCCATGAACTCGACAAAAACACGCACTTTGGGGGCCAGAAGGCGGGCGTGCGGATAGAGGGCAAAGTAATGACGCTGGCCTGCGTTGTAGTCGGGAAGAATCTGTACCAACTGGCCGCTTTGCAAGTTCTGTTGCACCGTCGCCCGTGTGAACGCGGCAATGCCCAGACCGGCCAACGCGGCGCTGTGGAGGGAGGTAATGGTGTCGGTTTTGAAACGTCCGTTGAGCGCCACCACCACGGTATCAGCCCGCGCCGAATTCAACCGCCACTCATTGCTCCCCGTAAAACCGAGTAACTGATGGGTAGCCAGCTCGTCGACCTGGCGTGGCAAGCCTTGGCGACTGACATAACCGGGTGCAGCCACCAGAATCAGATCGGATACGGTCAGTTTCTTGGCCACCAGCGAGGAGTCTTCCAGGGGGCCGCTGATGCGCAGTGCAAGGTCGAAGCGCTCAGCCACCAGATCAACAAAACGGTCCTCGCAGGACAGGTCTACCCGGATCTTGGGGTAGCGTTGCTGGAACCCGGGCAACCAATTGCCCAACTCCAGCGTCCCGATCACCAAAGGCACGCTGATACGCAGAGTCCCTGACGGTTCGCTGCCATCGTCGGCAACAGCCAACGCCGCTTGGTCGAGCCGCTGCAAAATGTCGAGGCAGGCCGCGTGATAGCGCTCCCCTGCCTCAGTCAGGCTCAAGTGCCGGGTTGTGCGGTTGATCAACCGCACACCGAGTTGTGCCTCCAGATGCTGTAAATGCCGGGACAATGTCGAAGACGTGGTTTCCCATTGCTCGGCTGCTGCCGAAAATCCACGATTCTCGACGATGCAGCAAAACGCCCGCATGGCCAGCAACTGATTCATCGATTGAGCTTCACTTTAGAGGCAATTTAACGATCTGCGCCGTAGTCATGACGTCGCCAAAGGTGTCTTCGACTGAAGCCAGGGCTGCGCGGTGCAGGCTATTTGCATCAATGCTCGAGCCGTCTGCCCGGGTAATACTGCGGGTAGCGGAAGCATCAGATGCTACCACGACCTGGTACCCCAGCGGCGCAGCGTCCCGAGCGCCGCCGGCCACGCAGGCATGGGTCATCAGGCCGGCAATAATTACCGTCTTGATGCCTTTTTCCTTCAGCAGGCGGTCCAGTTCAGTGCTGCCAAAAACGCTCACGGTGGTTTTTTGCAACACCGTATCACCCGCGCGAGGCAGCATCTGCGGGTGGAATTTCACACCTTCGCCGTCCAGCGCAAAAACCGCTGAGCCCGCCGGGGCGATATGCTGAATCTGATAAACCGGAATCCTGGCCTTGTCCGCGAATGCAATAAGCTCGCGAGCCTTGTTGAGTGCCTTCTGGCCGTCCGGGATCGGCAACCGGCCGGTGAAGTACTCCTGCTGAAAATCAATCACCAGTAAAGCCGTAGAGGCCGGGTCAAGACGATCAATCGGAACAGCGCCAGACATGGCACGGATAGTGGGGTTGGGATTGACGGCAGGCTCAGCCGCGATGGCTGAAGTTGCCGCCAGACTCAGACAGGCGAGCAATGAGGACAGTAGTTTGGGCATTGTAAAAGTCATATGAACCTCTGGTTTGGAATGATGCAACGGAGGGTAAAAGTCTAAAAAGACCGATACCTCGCAACAACGCCAGGGCGCGCATATGACTTGTGCGCTTTTTGCACAGATTTCAGTTTGTAGCGCGATGCAACGTCGCCAGAAAACCCGCCGCGCCAACAAACAGACCGGCAAAGGTGCGGTTCATCCGGCGCTGTTGTTGCGGCGTACGCAGCAGACGCAGGACCTTGGACGCCAACCCTGTGTAACCGGCCATGACGATCAGGTCGACGCAGATCATGGTCACGCCCAACGTCAGGTATTGGGACACCAGCGGCGCTGCCGGGTTTACGAACTGCGGCAGCACCGCGAGCATGAACACCAGCGCCTTGGGGTTGCTGACGTTGACCAGAAAGCCGCGAAATACGAGAGCCAGCGGCTTGCCGATGGGACGCACGGCGGCGTCATCGCTCAGATCAGCCGGCAGGGCACGCCACTGTTTGACGGCGAGGTAAACAAGGTAAGCCACGCCGAACCATTTGATGGCATAGAAAGCGGTAGACGAGGCTGCAAGGATGGCGCCGACACCGGCTGCGACAATGGCGATTTGCAACGCCAGGCCCAGTTGCAGGCCCAGGGCATTCCAGTAACCGCGCCAGAAACCATACTGCAGACCGCACGACATCGAAGCAATCGCGCCAGCGCCGGGGGACAGGCTGATCACCCAACAGGCAGCAAAAAAGGCCAACCACGTTTCCAACGACATCGCACACCTCGGACAAGATCTGTAACAAGTCCCTTAAGCTAATGCGTTGGTTGAAAATTGACCACAAATTTCTGAGGGTAGTTTTGACTCTGCGGGAGCGTTACAGGTCGCTTTCTCGCCAGCGGCGTACCGAGCGCTGGAAGAACAGACTGTTGGGGACTTGCACCATGCTGCTACCATTGCCCGATTCAGCGGGCTCGATCAGCGTGGTGTAAAGCAGATTGATGGCCACCACACGGCCTTTGACGCCGGGCTTGTCCAGCGTGTCGAGCAACTCCACCACGTCGCCAATGCGAAACGGCCCCACGGTAAAGATCAACACTGCACACAGCAGATTGGAAAGCACGCTCCACATGGCGAAGAAGGCAATCGCCGCCACCGCCACAAAGCCCGACAGCGCCGTCCACAACACGGTGGCCGAAACCCCCAGACGCTCCAGCACGACGATCACTGCGCTGCCCATGATGAACCAGCGCAAGCCGCCGCGCAGCGGCATCATCAGCTGTGGCGGGAACGGATAACGCTCGCCCAGCCGCGTCAGGAAGCGCGCCACGACACGTTGGGAGAAGTAACCCGCCAACAGAATCAGCAAAATCTGCACACCGATCCACAGCGGTGCGATCAGTTCGGCGGGCACTGGCAAGTGCAGGGCTTCCATCAGGACAGGGCTTCCAGTTCTGCTTGCATGGACTCAAGCAATTCCAGCGCTTCCATCCACCGCTCTTCCAGCTGGCTTTCGAGCACTTTGAGCTTGGCCTGTTCCGCCAGCAGATCACGCAATTCATCTTTGCGCGCAGCTTCGTAAACGGCACTGTCGCCCAGGCTGGTTTCGATTTTCGCCAGCTTTTCGTTGACCTTGCCCAGCTCGCTCTCAAGCTTGTCAGCTTCGCGTTTATGCGGTGCCAGCTGCTGACGCAACGCTGCAGCGGCCTGACGTTGAGCCTTTTTATCGGTCTTGTCAGGGTTGACCAGCGTGGTGCTGACCGGCGCATTGCGCAAACGGTAGTCGGCCAGCCAGCGCGCGTAGTCTTCGAGGTCGCCGTCAAACTCCTGAACCTTGCCATCGGCAACCAGCAGGAACTCATCCGTAGTGCTCTTGAGCAGATGGCGATCGTGGGACACCACCAGCACCGCGCCGCTGAACTCTTGCAGAGCCATGGTCAGCGCCAGACGCATTTCCAGATCGAGGTGGTTGGTCGGTTCGTCGAGCAACAACAGATTCGGGCGGCCCCAGGCTATCAATGCCAGCGCCAGGCGGGCTTTTTCGCCACCGGAGAAGTTCAGTACCGGCTCGTCGATCCGCGCACCCCGGAAGTCGAAACCACCGAGGAAGTCGCGCAGGGTCTGTTCGCGCTCGGTCGGCGCCAGACGCTGCATATGCAGCAACGGGCTGGCCTTGGAATCCAGTGAGTCGAGCTGATGTTGGGCAAAATAGCCAACCACCAGATTCTCGCCACGGGCCAACCGACCCGACAGTGGCTCCAACTCGCCTGCGAGGTTTTTGATCAGGGTCGACTTACCCGCGCCGTTTGGCCCGAGCAAGCCAATACGGGCGCCCGGAACCAGTTGCAGCTTGACCTTCTCGAGGATGGTTTTGTCGCCATAACCCAGGCGCGCATCGGACAAGTCGAGCAACGGGCTGGAGAGCTTGACCGCTTCGCGGAACACGAAGTCGAACGGCGAATCCACATGGGCCGCGCTCAGCTCTTCCATACGCTCAAGGGCCTTGATCCGGCTCTGCGCCTGACGGGCCTTGGTGGCCTGGGCCTTGAAGCGGGCGATATAGCTTTCCATGTGCGCACGTTGCGCCTGTTGCTTTTCGTAGGCCTGTTGCTGCTGGGCCAGACGTTCGGCACGGGCACGCTCAAATGCGCTGTAACCACCGCGATACAGGGTGATTTTGCGCTGATCGACGTGGGCAATGTTGTCGACCACGGCATCCAGGAAGTCCCGATCGTGAGAGATCAGCAGCAAGGTGCCAGGGTAATTCTTGAGGAAGTCTTCAAGCCAGAGAATGGCGTCGAGATCCAGGTGGTTGGTCGGTTCATCGAGCAACAAAAGATCCGACGGGCACATCAGGGCCTGAGCCAGGTTCAGGCGCATCCGCCAGCCACCGGAGAAATCGGCAACCGGGCGATCCATCTGTTCGTTGGTAAAGCCCAGTCCGGCGAGCATTTTGCGCGCCCGTGCATCGGCGGTGTAGCCGTCGGCGCTGTCCAGCTCGGAGTGCAGGCGCGCTTGCGCAGCACCGTCCTCGTCAGCTTCGGCCCTGGCCAGATCGGCCTGCACCTGGCGCAATCGCTGGTCGCCATCGAGCACATAGTCGATCGCAATGCGGTCGAGGGTGTCGATTTCCTGGCGCATATGGGCGATCCGCCAGTCGGCCGGGAGCAGACAATCCCCGGAATCAGGCGTCAACTCACCCAGCAGCAAGGCGAACAAAGTGGATTTACCGGCGCCATTGGCGCCGACCAGACCGGCTTTGTGGCCGGCGTGCAGGGTCAGCTCGGCGTCTTCTAGCAGACGTTGCGGGCCACGCTGTAAAGTCAGGTTCTGAAGTCGGATCATAATGGCGGCGGAGTCTACCAGCTTCCCTCTCAACTGGCGCGAATTGCACTATGCAGACTGACCTGTGGAATTACTGTTTGAACCTCTATGCCCGACCTGGGGTGGAGCAGGCCTGCCTGCAATTGCAGGACCAGGGTGTGGATGTGTGTGTGCTGCTGTGTGCAGCCTGGCTTGAGGAGCGCGGCGTGGCCTTCGACAAGGCGCGCCTTGGGCAACTGAATGCCTGTGCCGGACCCTGGCAGCACGAAGTGGTTCAGCCGTTACGACAACTGCGAACACGCTGGCGCGAAGCAGCCGCGCACGACGATGCACTGGCGACGCTGCGCGTGCAGGTCAAGGCATTGGAGCTGGAGGCCGAACGGATGTTGTTGCGGCGCCTGGAATCCGTGACTCATGGCTGGTCGAAAACGCAATCGCAGGATACCTGCGCCTGGCTGCAGAAGATGACGGTCGATGCCGGTCACCCTGATTGCGACGCGCTGCATACGCTGCGCGTCGCAATCAATCGCGCTTAAGAAGCGCTGGCTGGGGTCGTAGCCGAGTTTGTAGCGGTTACCGGAGTTGACGCCGGGGTTGTAGCGGGTGCCGCGGCGGCGGACGTCACGGCGGGCTTGGCCGGAGCCGTGGCCGGTTTGGCAGCTGCTGGCCTTCTTGCGGCAGGCTTGGCTGCTGCAGGCTTGGCCGCTGCAGGTTTGGCCGTTGCGGGTTTTGCCGCAGGCTTGGCCGTTGCGGGCTTGGCCGCTGCGGTTTTAGCGGCAGGTTTGGCCGCTGCAGGTTTAGCAGCAGGTTTGGCCGCCGCTTTTACCGGGGCTTTTGCTGGTACTGGTTTGGCTGCTGCGGGTTTGGCGGTCGGTTTTGCCGCAGCCGTTTTGGACACTGCCGGCTTGGCCGCTACGGTTTTTGCAGCAACTGGCTTGGTCGCAGGCTTAGCCGCCGCTACTTTGCCGGCAGGCTTGGCAGCTGCTTTGGCCGGTGCTTTGGCCGGAGCCTTGGCAACCCCTTTGGCAGCCGGTTTTTTCGCTGCCGCTGCAGGCTTGGCATCGCGACTCGACAAAGCCTTGCCAACAGCCTCTTTGACTCGACCGATACCTTGGGCCAACTTCAGGCTTTCTTGAGCATCACGTTTGAGTTGCAGAATATAAGTGCGCGTTTCGCTTTGACGGTCTTTGAGTGAGTCGAGCAGTTGCTCGAGCTCTTTGACCCCAGACTTGGCCTTGGCCTGAGCCTTGGATTTTCCGGCGTTGGCGGCGTCTTGCAGTTTTGCACGTGACTTGTGCAGTTTTTCCTGCGCTTTACCGCGCTGCTTTTCAAGCTTGGCGAGCAGTTTCTCAGCATCAGCCAACGCTTGGGAGCAAGCGTTTTCCAAATGCTCAAGCAGACTGCCTGAGAGCTGTTGGAGCAAGTGCAACGGCGTATTTACGGGCTTCTTATTGGCCGACATGGTTTACCTCCTGGCTGAAGTGAGTGCGGCTCATACTAGACCTCTGCAACTACCGCCGCTAGGGCATGTTGACACTAAGGATAGCTGCACGTTGCATGACGTCGAAAAACTTGTGCTGGATCAATCTTTAACGGCCAAGCCAGCTAAATTCAAAGAGTGCCCAAACGTCTTTTAGCCCCTTCGAATTAAAACATCGGCGCCGCTCGGGCGCTGGCATAATCGCTCGCACATCACGCCGGAGAACCCCCATGCCGCGTTACATGTTTTGGATGTTGTTGTGCCTTGCGCCTGTGGCTGACGCAGCCCCCTCTCCCTCCCCCGACGACGCCCGCGATCTGGCCTACAGCATGGGCGCCAGCCTGGGCGAACGCTTGCGCCAGGAAGTCCCCGAGCTTCAAATCCAGGCACTGATCGAGGGCCTGCACACCGCCTACCAAGGCAAACCGCTGGCCCTGACGGATGAGCGCATCGGCCAGATTCTGGCGCAGCATCAGGCTCAAACAGATCCCGGGCAGGCCTCGTCAGGCATCAACGCCGCCCTGAGCGCTGAAGAAGTTTTTTTGCTGGTCGAAAAACAGCAACCCCAGGCTCGCGAGCTGGCCGACGGCATCATCCTGACCGAACTAAAACCCGGCAAAGGCGCCAAGCCCGGCCCACAGGATTCGGTGTATGTGAGCTATGTGGGCCTACTGCCCGATGGCACCGTGTTCGACCACAGCACCCAACCACAATGGTTTCGCCTGGGCAGCGTTATCGCCGGCTGGCGCAGTGCATTGGTACAGATGCCGGTGGGTGCGAAATGGCGGCTGGCGATACCTTCAAGCCAAGCTTACGGCACCCAGGGGGCCGGGGATCTGATTGCCCCCAATACACCACTGGTGTTTGAAATCGAACTGTTCGCTACCCGAAAGTAACCGTCCCGGAAATAAAAAACGGCGCGCCATTGCGCACCGTTTTTTAAATGAATTGTTGCTTAAGCCTGAGCGGCTTCTTTCTGCTTGTGCGCGCTGTGCAGCACTTCGATCAAGCAGTCTTCAAGCTCAAAACGCTCATCAAGCAGAGCGCCCAAAACCTTGATCTCTTCTGCCAGCTTGTCACAGTCAGGGCGATGGGCCTTACCATCACAATGATCGTTGAAAGCCAGGGCGGCCTCCGTAATCACGTTGATACGCGGGTAGATGGTCTCTGCCAGGGCAAGCCCGCGCTCGTCATTGAAGGCCTTGGCCTCCTGATTGAGCTGCTCGTAAATCTCGAAATGGCCTGCGGACACATAGTCGACCAGCAGCTGGCAAAACTCTTTTTGAGGCCCGCGTTTGGGATTGTTTTGCTGCTCCAGCAGAGCCGCATAAGCCTTCACAAGTTTACGGCGCTCAAGCAACCAGCGGTCTACCAGTTGGTGGACGCCGTTGAATCGTTCCTGAGCACTCTCGCATCTTTCGAGCATGATGATCTCTCTTCCCTTGTGGGCCCATGCCACCCGACATCAGCCAGGCCTGTGTGAACCAAAACCTGCACGATTGCACGGGCATTGGGCGGCATAACTCCGTGATACGTGCGGGCCAGATTATGCCCGCTTGCCAACTGCTTCAAGGTACCCACGAGAGAAAATTCATACAAGTGTTTAATCCCAAGTGCTACTTCACGTCGCAGTCACGGGGTAATTTGTCCCTGGCAATCGAGCGACTGATCTGAAAGATGGCAAGAACAAGCAGCCCGATAAAGGCCAGCAAGCTCAACTCGGGAATGCTCAAGTCAAAGATGGTCCAGTGAATATGTGTGCAGTCCTCACTGCCACGATAAATCATCGAAATGATTTCACTCGGCGACATGTCGCGCCAGATGCACGCCAGCTCTGGCTGACAGAGCATCAGTTGATCTGGCGCCAGCTCTTGCAGCCATACCTGCCTCAAGGCACTCGCCGCGCCACCCAGCGCGAACAACATGGAGGCAAGGGAGTAACACAACATGCCAAAACCTTTGGGGCCATGGGCAAAAGCCACCAGGTTGACGAGGCAGAAATCCAGCAAGAAAAAACGCTGAACCTGACATAGCGAACAAGGCTTGAGCCCGGGCCCGTACTCGAGATAAAAAGTGCCGCCCATTACCAAGGCGCCTACTACAAAGGCTAAAAAGAAAATAAAACGTGAAGCTGCCAAGAACATGGCTTTTCCATGACAAAAGAGACAGTTGGTTACGGTAGATGAAAGCCATTAGCCCTTTCAAGGTGACCCTAAGCGGATAGTTCTCGAAGAAACCAAGGAAACCCCAACAGAAACACTAAGCCTTTAGAACAAATCATGTAGGAAAAGGCAGATTGCCCCTCGCTCGCTCAATACTGCAGGCAGCCCCACGTGTGCCGAAACACACGCCAGGCTGGCCTCTTCACAGGGTCGTGGCAGTGACTGGCAAGGGGGATGCGAGCAAACGCTCATCCAGCAAATTCAGCCCTTCCTGAAAAAGCTGATTACTGCGCCCCGTATCTCCCAACTGGGCCAGCAGTCGTGCCAGCTCGGCACAGGTTTCGGGGTTGCGCTCCACCTTGAGGCTGCTTTCAAGGTAATCCCGCGCTTTGCCCCACAAGCTGTTTTGCAGGCACAGGCGACCCAGGGTCAACAGCAGGCTGGCATCGCCGGGATGGCTCTTGAGCCAGCCTTCGGCGGCCTGCAACTGCTTCACCGGGTCACTGCCACGCAGCAGGCCATAGAGGCGCACAAGATGGCTGTCATAACTGCGCTTGAGCGCCCCGCGCAAGACTTCTTCGGCTTCAGTTTGCGCGCCCAGCTGGCGCAATTGCTCGGCATAGGCCAGCACGAGCGCGGGCTCCTGGCGCTGGGCCGAGGTAAGCTGTTGCCAGGCGCGTTGAAGTGACTGCAACCCCGCCTCGCCTTCGCTTTCACGCTGGGCCGCCAGGCTCAGATTCTGCCCCCAGGCCCGTCGCTCCAGCTCGGCCAGCTCCTTGGGCGGCAATACCTTGTCCTTGCGCAGCTCTGGCAACAGGCGGATCAACGCCGTCCAGTCGCCACGCTGCTGGTGCAGACGCTGCAGCTGGCGCAACACCTGAACATTGTGTGGATGGCGCTCGTGCATGGCCTGCAAGGTCACCAGCGCGCCCTCGGTGTCAGCACGGTCCACCTGCAACTGGGCATGGCTCAGGGCAATGGCCAGTTCGGCCTGAGGCTGGCGTTCCAGCGCTCGCTCCAGCAGGTTGTCGCTTTCTTCGTAGTGCCCCTGCTCGTTGGCCGCTCGTGCAGCCCCCAGGTAGTAGAGCAATGGCTGCGGCTCGGCTTCGGCGGCACGGGCCAGATGCTTCTGTGCGCTGGCCCAGCGGCCCTCGGCAAGGTCCATCTGGCCTTGCTCGATGGCGATCTGCACTCGACGGCTGCGGTTGCGCCGCGACCACGGGTTGACCAGCCCTGTAGAAGCCGTCACCAGCTCCACCAGCAGCTTGACTCCCCACACCAGCAGCCACAGGACGGCCAGCAGCGCGAGCGTTGCCCAGACACTGGATTCGTAACGGAAATTTTTATAGGCGATCAGCACATAGCCCGCATCTTCAGCAATTGCCAGGCCGATGCAGGCCGCAGCTGCAATCAACAAGAACACAATCACGTAGAAGCGCTTCATGGAAGTGCCTCCTGCGCCGGGCTGGCAGCCGCTTTGACCGGCTCTTGCGCACGCACATGCCGACGCTCAAGGTAGGCCTGTACCGCGCTCAAGGCAGCCGCAAGGTCCGGGGTTTTTACCGTAACCGGCTGCTTGCCGAGTTCAATCACTTGCTCGAGGATTTTTTTGCTCTGCGGGTTATCCGCATTGAAGTTGCCCTTGAGCACATCTTGCGCCTGCGCCAGGGCCTGGGTGTAAACCGACTCCTGGCCATTGAGCGCCGCCCACTGGGCTTGCTCCAGCGCCAGGCTCAAGGCCAGGCGAACCTGGGTCAGGCTTTGGCCAGCCAACAGGGGGCGCACATTTTTGTCGGCATTGAAGTCGATGCGGATGTAGTGCGAGATCTCCTCCCACCACCGGGACCAACGGCTCGCGCCATCGCCATCAGCGGTGAGGCTGGCCAGCGAGTCACCCTGGTTCTGATAGGCCGGGGCCAGCGCACTGAGTTGCGCCACTTGATCACGCAAGGCCGCCAACTGCAAAAACAGTCCGGTGCGGTCCGGTTGCTCAACACTGCGCAATGCAGTCAGGCTTTTGGCCAGTTGCTCACGAGCGGCGAATGAACCCGGATCGTTCTGCTCGCGCAAAATCGCGTCCGCGCCCTGTACCAGTGCCTGGGCGCTGGTGACGTCTTGCAGGGCCGACAAGCGCAAGGTGGCAAGACGCAACAAGTGCTCGGCCTCGGCCAGGCGCCAGTCTTTGCGGCTTTCGCCCAGCACGGTTTCCAGGCGCTGGTTCAGGCGCTGCTGATCGCCTTGCAGCTGCACGACCAATTGGCGCTGATTATCCAGTTCACTGGCCGAAGGCAGTTGGTTGAGCCGCGCCAGCAGCTTCTGCTCGCCCTGCTTGATCGAAAGCGTTTGCGCGGCCAGGGCCGGTACGTCGCTCAACTGCTCTGCGGTGGCAGCTTGCAGTTGACGCACCTGCCATACCCCCCAGCCGCCGACAGCAACACCGGCGGCGCCGAGCAACAGGGCGAAAACCGCCAGGCCATTGCCTCGACCCTGTGGTGCAGGTTCGGTTTTTTTAGCCGGCGCTTCTGGCGCGGGCTGCACGTGTTCTTTGGACAAGACTGTTTCGCTCACGAATCCATCCTTTGCATTAGAAAGCAGGTGCGGGATGCTCCCGCAGCGCCGCCAGCAAAGCCGTGGCGCTTGCACCACGACAATCCACAACATGTTGCGCCCCGGCGCTGCGAGCCAGCTCAGCAACCCGCGGGCTTGGAACAAACAACGGCAGGCACCCAAGCATGGGCCAGGAATCGCCTGCCATCTGCCGTAAATGTTCAAAACCCTGCCCACTGCTGACCACCAGCGCGTTCAGGCGTTCCACTTCAACCCGCCGGGACAGGGTTGCAGGCGGGTATGACGGCAGTACGCGGCGGTAGATTTCAAGGTAGTCGACCTGCGCGCCAATGCTGCGCAGACGATCCGCGAGCAACTCGCGACCACCCTCCCCACGCAGGATCAACACGCTGGGCTGATCCCCCCCCACTGCAGACTTGAACTCGGGCATCGCCAGCAGCGCCTCGCTGTCATCACCCCGTTGAGGGTAGCTAACATCGAGGCCGTAATCGGCGAGAATCTGCGCCGTCGCGGCGCCAACGCTAAACCACTTCTGCCGGGGCGCATGCGGCCAGTACTGGCTGACCAGCTCAAGCCCCAGGCGCGCCGCAGGCTTGCTGACCACAATCACTGCGCAATACCGGTCAAGACCCGCAATCAGCGCACGCTGAGCATCAGTCATAGTCAACGGGCTGATCGCCAGCAGTGGCAAGCTGCTGCTATATATCCCGGCAGCCGCCAGCTCAGCGGCCAGCGCGGCCGATTCCTCGGCTGGCCGGGTCAGCAGCAAGCGCCAGCCTGTCACTCGTGACCTGCCTCACCATAAACGGCTTTGAGAATATCCCCAGCCCCTTGGGCCAGCAGAGCCTCAGCCACTTGCACACCCAACTCACTGGCGTGTGCACGCGGCGCACGGGCGTCGGCACTGAGCAACACACCGCCACTCGGCTCGCCGACCAGGCCGCGCAGCCAGATTTGCTCGCCTTCAAGCACGGCATAACAGGCAATCGGCACTTGGCAGCCACCGTTGAGATGCTTGTTCAGCGCACGCTCGGCCGTAACGCGCACGGCCGTATCGGCGTGATGCAAAGGCGTCAGCAGGGCATGGATTTCGGGATCTGCGCTGCGGCATTCGATACCCACTGCGCCTTGGCCACCGGCTGGCAAGCTGTCTTCGATGCTGATGGGTGATGTGATGCGCTGTTCAAAACCGAGGCGAATCAGGCCGGCAGCCGCGAGGATAATGGCGTCGTATTCACCTGCATCGAGCTTGGCCAGACGGGTATTGACGTTGCCACGCAGAAAGCGGATTTGCAGGTCCGGACGGCGAGTCAGCAACTGGGCCTGACGGCGCAGGCTCGACGTGCCGACAATGCTGCCCTGAGGCAAATCGTCGAGGCTGGCATAGGTGTTGGAAACGAAGGCGTCACGCGGATCTTCGCGCTCGCAAATGCAAAACAGACCCAGGCCTTCAGGGAAGTCCATCGGTACGTCTTTCATGGAGTGCACGGCGATGTCTGCTTCGTTTTCGAGCAGGGCTGTTTCCAGCTCCTTGACGAAGAGCCCCTTGCCGCCAATTTTCGACAGCGGCGAGTCCAGCAGCTTGTCACCACGGCTGACCATGGGCACCAGCGTCACCAAAATACCGGGGTGAGCCTGCTCTAAACGGGCTTTAACGTATTCGGCCTGCCAAAGAGCCAGGGCGCTTTTACGGGTAGCGATGCGGATTTCGCGAGAGGACATGGATCAATCCGTACTGAAAAGATACGGCTGATAATAACAGCTCAGCCAAAACAGCTTTGACTTGTATCAGAAAGTCCTCGGCCTCCCTGGCCCAAAAACGGCGTATCCACGCCTTTTGAGCACGAATTACAGTTGCTGCATCATCTTGCGAACACCCGCCACATGCCTGCGGCTCACAATCAGCGCATCCCCGTTCAGGCCGCGCAGGAACAGCTGGAAATGCCCAAGGGGCGTGCGTTGCAAGCGCTCGATGCGGTCTCGGGCCACCAGTGCATTACGGTGAATACGCACAAAGCGTTCACCAAACTCGTCTTCGAGTGCCTTGAGCGGCTCGTCGAGCAGAACTTCACCGCCAGCGTGACGCAATGTCACGTATTTATGGTCAGCGATAAAGTAGATCACCTGGTCGATAGGGATCAGCTCAATGCCTTTTCGGGTTCTGGCACTGATATGACTGCGTGGGCCACTGCCGGTTTGCGCGGCAGGCCGGGTGAGTGCAGCCAGCTGGATGCGGTTGGGCCGGTGCGCCTCTTTCAGGGCAGCACGCAGGGCATCTGCGGTGACCGGCTTGAGCACATAGCTGACACCGCTCTCTTGCAGGGCCTGTACGGAAAACTCGTCAGGCGCCACGCAAAACACCACCGAAGGCGGTAGCTCGCGCTCGCACAATTTGGCTGCAACCTGCAACCCGTCGAGGCCTGGCAGGCGGATATCGAGCAAAACGACATCCGGTTTCAGGCTTTCGATCAGGTTAAGTGCCTCTTCGCCATTAGTGGCGCCAGGCTCCAGCAACGTATAGCCCCCGAGCGTGCTGAGCAAATGGCTCAAATGCTCGCGGGCCAGGGTTTCGTCATCAACGATCAGGACATTCATATAGCGCTGTATTCCTGCGTGAGTCTCGCACAAGGATAGCGTAGACAGGTGATGTGACGACTGTCACGGCGATCCACGCTAAGACTAGCGCGAAGGCCAAAAAGTGCCGCAAACCTCACAGCAATATTCACCTGCCTCGATTGCTCGATTTAATACCGGATACGTCTGGCAATCTACAAAGACCTGCTATGACTGATCCATACGACCAACTGTAGACGGTTGCCAAGGCGAAAGTATTCAAACGATACATTTCCTTTCGGAAATTTATTTATACCGCACTTCACACAAAAACCTGCCGAGCTGCGTCAACGCCATGAATGGCAACCCTGTTATGATTCGCGGTAACTATTTGTGTAACTCCCCTCAGCCGATTACGAGCGAATCCATGAGCACCGACAAGACCAATCAGTCCTGGGGCGGCCGCTTCAGTGAACCCGTCGACGCCTTCGTTGCGCGTTTCACCGCCTCCGTCACTTTCGACCAGCGCCTTTATCGCCATGACATCATGGGCTCCGTGGCTCACGCCACGATGCTGGCCAAGGTCGGCGTGCTGACCGATGCCGAACGCGACAGCATCATCGACGGCCTCAAAACCATCCAGAGCGAAATCGAAGCCGGTACGTTTGACTGGCGCATCGACCTGGAAGACGTGCACATGAACATCGAGGCGCGTCTGACCGACCGCATCGGCGTGACCGGCAAAAAACTGCACACCGGCCGTAGCCGTAATGACCAGGTTGCGACCGATATCCGCCTGTGGCTACGTGACGAAATCGATCTGATCCTGGCCGAGATCACCCGCCTGCAAAAAGGCCTGCTGGAACAGGCAGAGCGTGAAGCCGAGACCATCATGCCCGGCTTTACCCACCTGCAGACCGCACAGCCGGTAACATTTGGTCACCATATGCTGGCCTGGTTCGAGATGCTCAGCCGCGATTACGAGCGCCTGGTCGACTGCCGCAAGCGCACCAACCGCATGCCTCTGGGCAGCGCCGCACTGGCCGGCACCACCTACCCGATCGACCGCGAATTCACCGCACAACTGCTGGGCTTTGACGCCGTGGGCGGCAACTCGCTGGACAACGTCTCCGATCGCGATTTCGCCATCGAATTCTGCGCCGCCGCCAGCATCGCGATGATGCACTTGTCGCGCTTCTCCGAAGAGCTGGTGCTATGGACCAGCGCGCAATTCCAGTTTATCGACCTGCCCGACCGCTTCTGCACCGGCAGCTCGATCATGCCGCAAAAGAAAAACCCCGACGTGCCGGAATTGGTACGTGGCAAAAGCGGCCGTGTATTCGGTGCGCTGATGGGCCTGCTGACCCTGATGAAAGGCCAGCCATTGGCCTACAACAAGGATAACCAGGAAGACAAGGAACCCCTGTTCGACGCCGCCGACACCTTGCGCGACTCGCTGCGCGCCTTTGCCGACATGATCCCAGCGATCAAGCCCAAGCACGCGATCATGCGTGAAGCGGCGCTGCGTGGTTTCTCCACCGCGACCGATCTGGCCGACTACCTGGTGCGCCGTGGCCTGCCGTTCCGTGACTGCCACGAAATCGTCGGCCACGCTGTGAAGTACGGCGTTGAAACCGGCAAGGACCTGGCGGAAATGAGCCTCGAAGAACTGCGTCAGTTCAGCGATCAGATCGAAGACGATGTGTTTGCCGTACTGACCCTTGAAGGTTCGGTCAATGCCCGTGATCACATCGGCGGCACTGCGCCGGCGCAGGTGAAAGCGGCAGTAGTTCGCGGCAAGGCGCTGCTGGCCAGCCGTTAAACCTCAAAGCGGCGCCCCTGTGGGAGCGAGCCTGCTGGCGAAAGGTGTTATGGATAACGCGTTTTGCTGGATAAACGCGATGTTCTTGAGACCTTCGCGAGCAGGCTCGCTCCCACAATAGGGGGCGACACCCTGTGTACTGGTTATTTCTTGCTGCTGATCCACGCCAGAAACTGCGGCATGGCGGCGTCCTTGTCCGCGGCGATTTTCTGCACGTGCGGGTTTTGCTGCAGACGCTCCAGCAATGCCTTGGCACCCGGCATGTCGGCCAGCAGGTCGAGACCAAACACCTTGTGTGCGACGCCACAGGCCAGATCAACGCTGAAGGCGAAGTAGATATCCGCCACGCTCAGGATCTCGCCCGCGACATAAGGCGCGAACTTGCCGTGACGGCCCAGGGAGGCGATACCGTCGAGCAGCTCGGTGCGGGCCTTTTCCTTGATCGCGTCGGGCACTTGCATGCCGAAAAACGCCTCGGGGTAACAGGCGCGGGCAGGCAACTCGATATACAGCTCGATTTCCTTGGCCAGTGCCAACACCTGCGCACGCTCAAACGGATCCACTGGTAGCAGCCTGAGGCCCGATTGGGTTTGCTCGATATATTCCAGGATCACGCTGGTTTCGTTGATAAAACCTTGTTCAACGCCCAGTGCCGGGACTTTGCCGCGGGGGCTGATGGCCAGCGCCTCAGGGGTCTTGCCAGCGAAAAACGGCACTTCTTCAAAGGGCACGCCCTTTTCCAGCAGCGCCAGCTTGACCATGTTGTAGTAGTTGCTGACTGCGAATCCATAAAGCTTGAGCATTACAAAGCCTCCAGGCCGTGTTGGGGTTGGCAGCAGCTGTTATAGAGCTTCGCCATCAGGCTGGCTAGCAGCATCAGCATCCTGAATACCGTTAGACTGCCAACCTTTACCCAAGGAGCCTGCCCATGAGCGAGCCAACCGATATCGACAACGAAGAAGAAGAGTTCGCCGAATCCACCCTGATTCAGGCGATTGAAAACCAGATTGAAAGCGACAACCCGCCTGCTGCCAAAGCCACGTTCAACAAACTGACCCTAGTCGGCTACGAGCGCGACGATATTCTGCAGATGATGGCCCATGTTTTGGCCGTGGAGATTGACGCGATCCTCGAAGAAGATCGCGCCTTTAACACTGAGTGGTACGAAGCCGCACTGCGCGCGCTGCCGACCCTGCCGCCAGAAAAGGACTAAGCCCGGTTCAGGGGCGAATTGCCGGCGCCCGCTGCCAGTCCAGATCCTTGGCAGGCATCGGACGCCCAAACCAGTAGCCCTGGCCCAGGTTGCAGTCAAGGTCGAGCAGGAACTGCGCCTGCTCAACCTGCTCTATCCCTTCGGCATGTACCTCCAGGCCCATGCTTTGACCCAGTGCGATAACCGCTCGCACGATCGCCACATCATCATTGTCCCCAGGCAAGCCGGCGACAAAGCCCTGATCGATTTTCAGCTTCTGCACAGGCAGGCGCTTGAGTCGAAGCAAAGATGAAAAACCGGTGCCGAAATCATCGATGGCCAGGCGCAAACCCAGCACCCGCAGACGATGCATCTGCTCCAGGGCCACTTGCGAGTTGTCCATCACCGCACTTTCGGTCACTTCAAGCTCCAGCAAGGCCGGATCCAGCCCGGTGTCTGCCAGTACCGTTGAAACCAGCGAAAACAGCTCGGGACGGGCAAACAGTCGGCTGGAAATATTCACCGCCACAAACGACAGTTCCACACCTGCAGCCTGCCACTGAACCATCTGCCAACAGGCTTGTTCCAGCACCCAGGCGTCAATCTCGGCGATCAACCCGGTACGTTCCGCGATCGGGATAAACTCACCCGGTGACAACAGCCCCCGCAGCGGGTGCTCCCAGCGCACCAGTGCTTCAACGCCAATCAGGCGGCTGGTTTTAAGGTTGTGCACCGGCTGGTAGTACACGCGCAGCTCGTGCTGCTCCAGGGCGCGGCGCAGATCGCTGGCCACCTCAACCCGGTATTGGGCATGGGCCGTCAGCTCCTCGGTGTACAAGGCATAACCCTCGCGTCCCGAACTTTTGGCCTTGAACAAAGCCGAGTCGGCATTGCGCAGCAATTGCTCGGCGTTCAGAGCATCGCCGGGGAACACGCTGATGCCGACGCTGGCGCTGATAAAGAGTTGATGCCTGTCGACATCGAACGGGCCTTTCATGACCTCCAGCACCTGCTGCGCAAGCCCGGCGGCCTGGCTCGCGTGCTCACAGCTGTCGACCAGCACGGCGAACTCATCACCGCCCAGCCGGGCCACGGTAAAGCCTTTGCCGAACACCCTGAGCAAACGCTCGGCCACCGCCTTGAGCAGCAGGTCACCGACGTTGTGGCCCAGGCTGTCATTGATGATCTTGAAGTGATCGAGGTCGATCATCAGCAGAGCACAGCCGGTCTGGTGGCGTTGCGCAGAAGCCAGCGCCTGCTCGGTGCGGTCGGTGAACAGCAGACGGTTGGGCAGGTCAGTCAGGGGATCATGGTGAACCAGACGTGCGAGCTCGGTCTGGGAGTTCTTGATCGCGGAGATATCCGAAAAAACCGCGACATAGTGACTGACCTGGCCTTTGTCATCGGTAATCGAGCGCACGGTCTGCCACTGCGGGTAGACCTCGCCGCTTTTGCGCCGGTTCCAGATTTCGCCGTGCCACTCGCCGCGCTCATCGATCGTCTTGAACATTGCCTGATAAAACGCGGGGCCGTGGCGACCCGACTTGAACATGTTCGGGCGTCGGCCAAGCACCTCTTCGGCCGGATAGCCGGTTATTTCAACCAAGGCACGGTTGACGTGAACGATCACCCCGCGGCTGTCGCTGACCAGCACCCCTTCACGGGTGCAGTCAAACACCACCGCTGCCTGACGCAAGCGCTCCCTATCCTGAAGCTGGCGCTTCAGACCGGGGTTCATCCCCAAAAAATCGAACAAACGGGCCCGGGCGAAAAAAATCAGTACGGCGCTGAACAGGGCAAAAACATAGCCATTTACCTGCTGCCACCGCACCAACTGTGCTGAATCATCGAAATAACTGTTCAATAAATGATCAGTCACCAGCAGCCAGAAAACCGCTAGCAGCCCGTATAACAAGGCCGTACGCAAGGCATCGCGAGAAGAAACAGACATAAGAAAGTTAATGCGCCTACAAAAAAGTGGGAATTATAGTGTAAGAAACATCCGGGCACTCTTATCTGAAAGGCCGACTGGTTTTATCTGGCTGCATGGTGATAATGCGTGTTGCAGTTTTTTTCATCTTCCCGAGGGCCAAACAGCCTATGTGGTACAACGGTTTTCTCGACTTGTCAGCCTGGCAACTGGTGGCAGTCACTCTGTTGATGACCCACGTGACCATTATCGGTGTCACGGTTTATCTACACCGCTACTCAGCCCACCGCTCGCTTGAGCTCAATGGTGGCCTGAAACACTTTTTCCGCTTCTGGCTGTGGCTGACCACCGCGCAGAATACCCGTGAGTGGACAGCCATCCACCGCAAGCACCACGCCAAATGCGAAACCGTCGATGACCCGCACAGCCCGGTTATCAAAGGGTTATCGACCGTTTTGCGAAAAGGTGCAGAGCTGTATCGTGAAGAAGCGCAAAATCCTGAAACATTGCGTATTTATGGCAAAAACTGCCCTGAAGACTGGATTGAGCGAAACCTTTATTCGCGTTACAAAATGCTCGGCGTGGCGCTCATGCTGGTCATCGACCTGTTGCTGTTCGGTGCTATCGGCCTGACTATCTGGGCCATCCAGATGATGTGGATCCCGGTGTGGGCGGCAGGTGTGGTCAACGGTTTGGGTCACGCGGTGGGTTATCGCAACTTCGAATGCCGCGACGCAGCCACCAATCTGGTGCCTTGGGGCATCATCATTGGCGGTGAAGAGCTGCACAACAACCACCACACCTACCCCAACTCGGCCAAGATGTCGGTCAAGAAGTGGGAGTTCGACCTGGGTTGGGCCTGGATCAAGGTCTTCAGCTTTTTGCGCCTGGCCAAGGTTCAGCGTGTTGCGCCTATCGCCCACCGGGTGGAAGGCAAGGGCAATCTGGATATGGACACCGCCATGGCGATCCTCAACAACCGTTTCCAGATCATGGCGCAGTACCGCAAGCTGGTGATTGCACCGCTGGTGCAACAAGAGCTGGCCAAGGTCGATCATTCGGTGCGTCATCAGTTCCGCCGCGCCAAGCGTCTGCTGTCGCGCGAAACCAGCCTGCTTGAAGACCGCCACCATCAGCGTATTGAAAAGATGCTGGAGCATAGCCACTCACTGAAAGTGATTTACGAGAAGCGGCTGGCCCTGCAACAGATCTGGGTCAAAACCAGCACCAACGGTCACGACATGCTGGCGGCGATCAAGGAATGGGTTCACGAGGCAGAAGCCAGCGGGATCCAGTCGCTGCGCGACTTTGCCCACCAGCTCAAGACCTACTCGCTGCGCCCTGCAGCGGTTTAAGAGCAAGCACCCTCACCCCAACCCTCTCCTGGAAGGAGAGGGGGCTGATCTTCAATGTGACGAAAATCCGCTTTTGCCTTTAGTCCCCTCTCCCTCCGGGAGAGGGTGAGGGGCTCTTGATCAACTGCGAAAGCTGCGACATACCCACCCGCAACAAGCGCGCCGTCTTCCCGCCGGCCACCTCGGCAATCCCCTCTTCCGACTCCAGATTGGCCACTTGCGCCGCCAGGTTCATCACCAGCGCTTCTCGCGAGTACACCCCGCCACCCAGGTGATACATCGCCGCAATCAACTCCCGCAGCTCCAGCGGCAATCGCCAGCGCGTGCGCAAGGCTGAACCATAGGCTGCGCCAAACTCGGCCAGAGAGGCATCAATAGCCTGGGTATCCAGCTCCCCACCCGCCTGGCGCCACTCCTGCAAGCAACGCACCAAGGCCAGATCACCCAGGCAGTGCAACAACCCGGCGCAGAAACAACGCTCCTGATCCAGATTCAACATGCCTGCCAATGTGCGGCCATAGTCTGCCGCGCGCTGGGACAACGCCCAGTAACGCTCGGCGTAGTCCGCCAGGCAAGGATCGCTCAACTGCGCGCTGTACTTGAGAGTAAGCCCCTGGACCAGGTTCACGCTTTGCGCAGGCCCCAGCCGCTGCATGGCTTGCGCAAGGGTCTGGGCCGGGCTCACAAGGTGCTGCGCCGCACTGTTGGCGGCCGCAATCAGCACCGCCGTAATTTGTGGATCGGTGCGTACTTGCTGCTCAAGCCGTGCCAGGTCCACCCCTTCAGGCGTGAGGCTGCCCTTGAGCGCCGATTGCGCATCCACTCTTAGCGGCGCGCCATCTGAAGACGCGCGGCGCTGCTCCAGAAAACGCTTGAGGGTCATGCCTGGCGCCAGTGCCGGTACGTCACACGAAATCTCTTGCCCCGCCGAGAGCAGCAGGCTCTTGAGGCGCCTGGTCAGGCCGGCAATATCCAAGGGTGTGGTCAGATAAGCCGTTGGCGCCAGCGGCAAGGCTTCGCGCACACTGGCGCTGTCATTACGTGCACTCAACAAAATAAATGGCTGCGCTGCAACCGCGCGGCGTTGGCGCACAGTGCGCAACAGATCCAGACCACCTACACCCGGCAGCTCACAGTCAGCAATCACCAGGCCATAAGTTTTCCTGCCCAACTGCGCAAGCGCCTGCTGACCGTCGCCACAGACATCCAGTTGAGCGTCGCAACGTACCGTCAGCACCACTTGCTTGAGCAAATCCCGAGTCCAGGGATCGGCCTCGGCAATCAATACAGTGGGTGCTGCCATTAAATCTACAACCGTCATCCAGTTTGCTCCCCGTGCGATACAGGCACCTTAGTCAAAGGGCGCACGCGGATACAGGCCAAAACACCCAAATAGACGCTTCAGACGCAAAAAAACCGCCGAAGCGGTTTTTTTGTCTATCAGGTCACACCGTCAGGTGCGCAGCTCACGCCAGTTCAGCGAAGCACTCCTCGATGATGGCCAGACCTTTGTCCAATTGCTCGTTAGGCGAGGTCAGCGGTACCAGTACGCGCAGGACGTTGCCGTAAGTGCCGCACGACAGCAGGATCAGACCCTTGTCGCGAGCCTTGGCAACCACTTGTGCCACTGCCGTCGGATTTGGCTTGTGCGAATCGCCGCCTTCGAACAGCTCGACCGCGATCATCGCGCCCAACGCACGCACATCACCGATCACCGGGTGCTTGGTCTGAATAGCCTTGAGGCCGGTTACCAGGCGCTCGCCGACTTCCTTGCAACGGTCCAGCAGGTGCTCTTCTTCAAACACATCCAGTACCGCCAGCGCTGCTGCGCAAGCAATCGGGCTACCGGCATAGGTGCCGCCCAGACCGCCTGGAGCGATGGCGTCCATGTACTCGGCCTTGCCGCACACACCGGCCAGCGGGAAGCCGCCAGCGATGGACTTGGCGAAGGTGGTCAGGTCAGCCGTTACGCCCATCTGTTCCATAGCGAAGAACGTGCCGGTACGGCCAGCGCCGGTTTGCACTTCGTCCGCGATCAGCAGGATGCCGTGCTTGTCGCACAGCTCGCGCAGACGGGCCATGAACGCTTTCGGCGCCACATAGAAACCACCTTCGCCCTGTACCGGCTCGATGATGATGGCAGCGATGTCTTTAGGCTCGGCGTCGTTCTTGAAAATGCGCTCGATGCTGGCGATGGAGTCATCCACGCTCACGCCATGCAGTTCGCACGGGTACAGCGCGCGGAAGATACCGCCTGGCATCAGACCCATGCCTGCCGAGTACGGTACGACTTTCCCGGTCAGGCCCAGGGTCATCATGGTACGGCCATGGTATGCGCCAGTGAAGGCGATCACGCCGGCACGGCCAGTTGCGGCACGGGCGATTTTCACGGCGTTTTCAACGGCTTCGGAACCGGTGGTGACCAACAGGGTTTTCTTGTCGAAATTGCCCGGGACCTTGGCGTTGATCTTTTCGCACAGCTCGACGTAAGGCTCGTAAGCCAGTACCTGGAAGCAGGTGTGGGTCAGCTTGGTCAGTTGTTCTTGCACGGCGGCAATGATTTTCGGGTGCAGGTGACCGGTGTTCAGTACCGCGATACCGCCGGCGAAGTCGATGAACTCGCGGCCTTCAACGTCGGTAACGGTGGCGTTAATCGCCGATTCGGCGAAGATCGGGTGGATCTGGCCAACACCGCGCGGAACAGCGGCTTCACGGCGTTTCATCAGGGATGCGTTGGTCTTGTTGCTCATGGTGTTCCTCATTCGCCGCTGATCAAGCGGCGTGGTTCAAGGCTGACGCGCCAGGCAGACACCCATGCCAGCATGCGATGATCGACTGGCATGGCGCTCCCGGCCACAAAAATTAACAGTTTGAAACGCAGGGGAAGCATCGCTCTCGTGCCCCCTCTGCTTGAACCACCCGCCGGGTTAGATGCCCAGGCAGAGATATTTGATTTCCAGGTAGTCTTCGATGCCGTACTTGGAGCCTTCACGGCCCAGGCCAGAAGCCTTGATCCCGCCGAAAGGCGCGACTTCGTTGGAGATCAGGCCGGTGTTGACGCCCACCATGCCGTACTCCAGCGCTTCAGCCACACGGAATACACGGCTCAGGTCGCGGGCATAGAAGTACGATGCCAGGCCGAACTCCGTATCGTTGGCCATCGCGATCACTTCGGCTTCGTCCTTGAAGCGGAACAGCGGCGCCAGCGGGCCGAAGGTTTCTTCCTTCGCCACAGCGGCGTTTTTCGGCACGTTCACCAAAATGGTCGGCTCGAAGAAGCTGCCTTCCAGGCTGTTGCCGCCGGTCAGCAGGGTCGCGCCCTTGCTCAGTGCGTCAGCGATGTGCTCCTTGACCTTGGCCACGGCCTTGTCATCGATCAGGGGGCCTGTGGTGGTGCCTTCGTCCAGACCATTGCCGATCTTGAGCTTGGCCACCGCTACTTTCAGTTTTTCTGCGAATGCGTCGTAGACCGAGTCCTGAATGTACAGGCGGTTGGCGCATACGCAGGTCTGACCGTTGTTGCGGTATTTGGAGATGATCGCGCCTTCTACGGCTTTATCCAGGTCCGCATCGTCGAACACGATAAAAGGTGCGTTGCCGCCCAGCTCCAGCGACACTTTCTTGATGTCCTTGGCGCATTCGGCCATCAACTGGCGACCGATTTCGGTCGAGCCGGTGAAGGACAGCTTGCGCACGATCGGGTTGCTGGTCAGCTCGCCGCCGATATCGCCGGCACTGCCGGTTACAACGCTCAACACGCCTTTAGGGATGCCGGCACGGTGCGCCAGCTCAACCAGGGCCAGGGCCGAGAACGGGGTTTGCGAAGCTGGCTTGATCACCATGGTGCAACCGGCGGCCAGGGCCGGGCCGGCTTTACGGGTGATCATGGCTGCCGGGAAGTTCCACGGGGTAATGGCAGCGGTCACGCCGATCGGTTGTTTGATCACGATCAGACGTTTGTCCGGCTGGTGGCCCGGGATAACGTCGCCATAAATACGCTTGGCTTCTTCAGCAAACCACTCGATAAACGAAGCAGCGTAAACGATTTCGCCCTTGGCTTCGGCCAGTGGCTTGCCCTGCTCCAGGGTCATCAGGCGGCCGAGGTCGTCCTGGTTTTCGATCAGCAGCTCAAACCAGCGACGCAGCTTGGTTGCACGCTCTTTGGCGGTCAGGGCACGCCAGGCTGGCAACGCTTTGTCTGCGGCTTCAATGGCACGACGGGTTTCAACCGCGCCCATCTTTGGCACTGTGCCGATGATTTCACCGGTAGCCGGGTTGTTGACCTTGATGGTCTGGCCACCGTCCGCATCAACCCAGGCACCATCGATATAGGCTTGCTGGCGGAACAACTGTGCGTCTTTGAGCTGCATGTGGGCTTTCCTTAACAGCACCGCGCAGGCGCGGAGCGAATTATTAAAGTAGAAAGGCGCCGTGGAAGGCTGCCGTCAGGAAGTCATTGACTGCCAAAGTATCTAAATGACGCACAAAGAACATGCCGTGCGATTCAGCACCCAGACAAGAGCGTTTGAAATCTCAAACGAATCCTAGGGATAAAGGGGGTAAAGGACAATAGCCTGTTCGAAAAAAAGAACAAGCTGCCAGACTTCACCGTTTTATCGCCCGGCCCCCATTAATAGCCCATAACGCGTAAG
Source organism: Pseudomonas sp. FSL R10-1339 (assembly GCF_009600545.1). NCBI lineage: Bacteria > Pseudomonadati > Pseudomonadota > Gammaproteobacteria > Pseudomonadales > Pseudomonadaceae > Pseudomonas > Pseudomonas sp. FSL R10-1339. The sequence goes on from NZ_WIVQ01000004.1 coordinate 114,477, forward strand.
GAAACACCTCACGAATCAGCGGCATGGACGACTGACACGCAGATGAGTATGATGGCGGCCGCGTCGCACCAGTAGCTCAGCTGGATAGAGTACTGCCCTCCGAAGGCAGTGGTCGTGGGTTCGAATCCCGCCTGGTGCACCATACAAAACAAGGCCTTAGGTGAAAACCTAGGGCCTTTTGTTTTGAGCTGTGCCAGTTCTGTGCCTAAACCGTGCCTCCCTATCCCATGCGGCTTATGCGCTGAGTATGCCTTTGACTACTAGCTATGTGGGCTGGAAGAGCTGAGAGGATGTATCCATCCCTGCAATTGGCTCAGCCCAACGCGCTTTCCACATACACCAAGCCCTCATTGGCGGCTTGAGGTACTAGGCCTAAGGCCTAAGGCCTGGGGGCGCAAGACTCACCTTTGCCCAAAACAGTTGTGGCAAGGCTTGTCAGAAACGCAGGCTGCTCAACTTGGCGATAAACATATCCACTATCCTCCCTGGATCCAGGTCAAATTTTTGCTCTTCACTGATGTTCCAGTCATCGTCATACGGTGATCGCCATAAGGGCCAATGCAGGTCTGCTAGAGATGGCTCGAGAGAGCAGTTAGGTGCTGAGATCGAGAGCATAAGACTCAGCAGGATCTTTTCGCGCAGAACACCCCTTGGAACGCTATCAGCGGACTTCGCCAGAGCTTGAAAGAGCTTCTGGAGGTAGTGGATGAAGTGTTGCACCGCGTCGCCCAAAGGCGGTGCGGTTCCAAGCTCGTAAACTTCCACGAAAAGGGAGGCTTTCTCATCGCGCACTTCTTCTGACGCTTGCTGATGGAAGCTATCCGTCAGATGCAAGATATCGGTCGGCATCTCGTTTACGACGAAACTCCCCACAGAATACCTCGGCGCCTCTCCCGGGCTGTTATAGAAAACTCTGGCCGCAACAGCGACATCTTCGATTTTCTCAGCTGGAAACATTGCATTCACACCGAATCCTACTTGCGCAGCATCAGCGAGCGTAGATCGGACTAGCTCGATCAGCTCGGCCCTATAGTCTCGATTGGTCGCGCCTTGGTAATCGAATATATGCCCATATCCGACATTCTCAACCTTGCCCAGCAACCGACGCAAACCCCGCCATCCGCCTGCGTAAAAGTTGCGCCAGCCCCATGACTCCCTGGTTTCGATAGCGGGTAGCGGAGTGGGAGCAGCTTCAAGAGAAGCTGACCGCTCCTCCAAGCTTTGATCCAACCTGGATTGCAACTCCTTGAGGGTCCGTTGCTGGCGGCGAAGCTCGCTGGCCAAACCAAGACCTATTGAGCTAAGGCGCGTTTGGCCCACAACCTCCTTATGGTTGATGGCAACCCGCGGGCGAAGCCCTGAGCCGAACACCTGCTCACACCAAGCGGCATAGGTCAAGTTTTCGCCAGTGGTACGGGGCAGTCTGTTCGCCAGCTTCTTAAGGAGGGAAGTCTCCAGATAGGAGCAATCGACCAAAACGTCGAACCTCTTCAAAACCCTGAACTGAACCCACTGCTCTAACTCTTCACGGTCCATCCAGTTACTCCACTTCAAGTAAGATCAATGTTCGTTCTAATATTATTCAACCACCGGACAACTTGGCATTGCCGAAACTGTGCGGGGCACATGTCTTAGCGCTGCGGGGCTGGGAGCTGACTCGGCTGGACGCGCACCGAAAGACATGGGCACGACCAAGGCGAGATGGAGGCGGTGATAGATATCCCAACCCAACTCTGGCATTCCCCTGCTCATCTCAAGCCAGTTGATGCTGCAATCCGCGAAACATCTAAAGAGAATGCTCTGCGGCCGAGAGCAACAAAGCCCTTGCGACCTGAAACGGTTTGGTCAAATACGAGTTGTGTACCCTCACGCCGCAGGTAGCGTTCAGTGCCACATTTACCGCAGTTAGCTCGGAAGCCGATAGGACTTTGAAAAAAGACATCAGCCTTAGCTTCGCAAACTGGGCATTTTTCCAAGGCGATGATTTCTTGATTATGTCGCTCCAGAGCTTCCGCTTGCCGAGAAGAGTTAGCAGTAACGAGAGCATCTTTGAGCTCAGCAATCGAGTCTTTGGAGATAGCTTCCCTAAGCTCCAGTGCGTGATTCTGGCGGTCAACATGCAACCCTTTGATACCGTCAGCCAAAGCCAATGTCTTCATCGGAATCTTAGTTAACGGCTGCCCGTACGATTGCAAAACCATACGGTAAAGGACTGTATCAACGAGCAGGCCAAAGCGCTCCACGCAGTACATGTCAGATGGTGATAGAGCAATCCACTGCCCCTGATAAGCAGCCTGTTGAGGCTCCTGCCCAATAGCAGGCCAGGCGATGAATCTCTCCAGAGAAAGCTGCAGAGTTTCATCCAACAAATGCACATCAGTTAACCATGGCACTACAGTGAGAAGAACTTCCTCAGAAGCATGCTCACCTGAAACAACGCTGACCAATTGCCAATCCAACCTGTAGTGGTCAACTCATCCCGGACACGACGTTAAGTTTTTTCTCGGCCTGAGCCGGCGTTAGCCCGCCATTAAATT